>JBAVJG010000069.1:0-17366 GCA_049687655.1 Anaerolineales bacterium
AGCAGCCATCCGGTCAGGCAGCGTACGCGCTCGTGGATCACGTCGTAGCCGATCGATTCGAGATGCTTGAGGCCGATCTCGATGGCCGGGATGTTGAGGTAATCGAGCGTGCCATCTTCGAAGGCGGCTGCGCCGTCGGCCATATAGTATTTTTCTCCTTGAACGGAGGCGACCGTGATGGTCCCGCCTGCGAACCAGGGGCGGTGCAATTTCGCCAGCGCTTCTTTGCGGGCGATCAGTGCACCTATGCCGGTGGGGTAACCGAACATCTTGTAGAACGAAATGGGGACGAAATCGGGCTTGACTTTGGACAGGTCGAGCTCGCTGGTTGGGACGAAGGCCGCCGCGTCCAGGATCACATCCCAGCCTGCTGCATGCGCCCGTGCAACCCATTCCAACGGATGCTGTACGCTCGAAAAGTTGGATTGAGCGGGATAAGCAAACAGGTTGTGACCCTCTGGTTTGGCATGAGACAGGTACTCGTCCAGTTGCGAATCGTCCACACGCATATTCGGGAGCGCGACCGGGATGTAGGTCACCTCGGCGCCTCTCGCGCTGGCGAATTCCCGAATCCCATTGACGGAATTGTGGTTGTCGAACGTTAAAAGATAGTGCCCGCCCGGGAAGGGATACGACTCGCCCACCAGCTTGAGCGCGCCGCTGGCGTTGGGCGTGAAGATGCAAAGGTATTCCTCGGGGTCCGCATTAAAGAACTTGAGCACGTACTCGCGGGCGTGATCCACCAGTTCGGTGGAAGCCATGGAGGTCGGGTTAGACGAATGCGGGTTGCCGAAGACCCGTTCGCTGAGCAATCTGTGGTGCCTGCGCAGTTGCAGTTCGGCATAAAGACCGCCGCCCGTGTAATCGAGATAGACCTGCTCGGCCAGGTCGAGCCGGGCATATTCGGTAGAGCGCAGGTGGTCGAGCGCTTCGGTGGACGGGTAGCTGGGATAGGCTTTCAGGAAACGGATGAGATCAGGCTGGGTGTTGGACATGCGGCCTCCTGTACCTATTTTACCCGCAGATTCTTAAACCACGAAGGACACGATGTAAAAAAAGCCCCTCGCATATTTTGACGAGGGGCCTGTCGCTTCTCAATGTACTTATCATGCTATGGCGTTTTCCCCATCTTCCTGTTTTTTGAACTGGCTCATATACAGGTCGTAATAAAAACCTTTCTCCGCGAGCAATTCGTTGTGCTTGCCTCTTTCGATAATCTGACCTTGGTCCAGCACCAGGATGACATCCGCGTTGACGATGGTGGACAGACGGTGGGCGATGACGAAAGCGGTGCGTCCTTCCAGCATTTTGTCGAAGGCTTTCTGGATGAGACGCTCGGTGCGGGTATCGACCGAGGAGGTTGCTTCGTCCAGGATCAATATTTTCGGGTCTGACAACGCTGCCCGTGCAATCGACAGCAACTGGCGCTGCCCCTGGCTCAGGCCGGAGCCGCGCTCGCCTAATACGGTGTTGTACTTTTCGGGCAGGCGCTCGATGAACGTGTCAGCATAGGCCAGTTTGGCTGCTGCCACCACTTCCTCGTCGGTGGCAGCCGGCCGACCGAAACGGATGTTGTCCATCACGGAGGCGCTGAATAGGAAGGTGTCCTGCAGCACGATGCCGATCTGCGCCCGCAGAGACTCTGCCGTCACATCACTGACGTTGATGTCGTCGATGCGTACTTCGCCCTCGTTTGGGTCCCAGAAGCGCGGGATCAGGTTGATGATGGTGGTCTTGCCCGCGCCAGTAGGGCCGACGATGGCCATGGTCTGTCCCGGTTCGGCGGTGAAGTTCACGTCCCGCAACACAGGCTCATCTACTTTGTAGGAAGATGAGACATGCTCGAACTCCACCTTTCCGACGATTTCAGGCATCTGCTGCGCGTCCGGCTTGGACTGCACGGATGGTTCTTCATCCAGGATGCCGAAGATACGTTCCGCGCCCGCGATGGCGTTCTGGATGTTGGTCCACAGCACTGAGATCTGCTGGATGGGCTGGTTGAAGCGCTGCACGTAGGCCAGGAAGGTCACCACCAGTCCGAGCGAAACAACCGTACCCATCAGGCTCTGTCCCTTGAGCAGGTACCAGCCGCCCACGCCGGTTACGAGGGCCAGCGCCAGATAGGACATGGCTTCCAACGTTGGGGCCAGTGCCGAGGTAAAGGCCACAGCGCGAACGTTGGCATCCCGGTTGGCGGCATTGACCAGCTTGAACTGCTCGATGTTTTCGTCCGCTCGATTGAAGGCCTGCACCTCGCGCACAGCGGAGATACTTTCCTGCAACTCCGCATTAACCGAACCGATCTCCTGGCGCGCCCGGCGGAAGGCCTTGCGAGCCTGCCCCGAGAAGTAGATGGTTGCCAAAAACATCAGTGGGGCCACCGCCAACGCCAGCAAGGCAAAGGCCACGCTGGTGGTAAACATGTTATATGCGATCCAGACTAGCAACAGCATGCCGCCGAAGACCTGCACCAGCGCAAACGAAATGGATTGTTCGATGGCGCTGGTGTCGTTGGTGATGCGGCTCATCAAGTCACCGGCCTCGTTCTCAGTGTAATAGCCCAGCGACAGTTTATGCAGTTGCTCGAAGACCTCCACGCGCAACTCGCGTAGCACATGCTGTCCACTCCAAGACATAGTGAAGAAGGTCAGGCCGTTGAGCAGCGCGCTGCTCACGTACAGGGTTATCGTGATCCAGATCAGGCGGACCAGGCCGGAGGTACGTTGATCAGGGGTGCTCGTAGCCGGATTGGGAGCCGGGAATCCACCACGTGTGTAGGCGTTATAGACCAGTTTGTGTGTGGTCGAAAGTGTAGATGGGTCGCTTGTCGCCAGCCAACAGTTGGATGTCTGCTGGCCAGTTTGTCCCGCGATTCCCGTACTTGTAGAGGGAAGGAAGGATCCGACGCTGCTGTTAGCGCTCATTGGGACCAGGAAACAATCGGTTGCCTGACCGAGCAGGGCTGGTGTGGTCACCTGCGCCCAGGTCGAAATGACCACGAACAGGATGGCCAGGATGAGCATATACCAGAAGCGGCCAAAGTACGAGCCGAGTCGGGAAAGGGTTTCGGCTACGTTTTTAGGTTTCAGTGCCTCGCTTTTCAGCGCACCGCGCATTGGGCCGTGCATCATTTCGCACCTCCCTGTATGGCCGGTGAGACTTCCGGAACTTCGGGAACCTGAGAAGTCTGGTGTTCTTCTTCATAACTCAAAATTTGCGAGTTGTAAATCTCGGCGTAGAGCGGGTTGTTTTCCATTAAATCTGCATGTTTTCCAATAGCAATTACTTCGCCCTTATCGAGCACAAGGATCTTGTCGGCGGTCATGACTGTGCTGATGCGTTGCGCAATGACAAAGGAGGTACGCCCTTCCATCAGTTTGTCGAGCGCGGCCTGAATGAGCGACTCTGTCGCTAAATCTACCGAACTGGTCGAGTCATCCAGGATGAGAATACGTGGATTGAGCAGCAGGGCGCGCGCGATGGCGACGCGCTGTTTTTGGCCTCCGCTCAGGGTCTGTCCACGTTCGCCCACGTGGGTGTCGTATCCGTCCGGGAAGGATGTAATGAAATCGTGGGCCTGGGCAGCAATGGCTGCGGCCTCGATTTCATACTGGGTAGCGTCCGGACGCCCGAAGGCGATGTTCTCGCGGATGCTTCCACTGAAAAGGGTGGTCTCCTGTAGCACGATTCCAATCTGGGCACGCAGCGATTCTATTTTGACGTCACGCAGGTCGTGATTGTCGATCGTGATGCGTCCCTCGCTGGGGTCGTAGAAACGCGGCAGCAGGTTGATGATAGTGCTTTTACCGGAACCGGTCGCCCCTAGCAGGGCGATCCTTTCACCGGGTTTAGCCTCGAAGGAAACGTTTTTGAGCACCGGTTCCCCGCCACCGAAGTAGCGGAAAGTCACATCTTCAAATTTAATCTCGCCAGTCACATCTGGCAGTTCGATGGCGTCCGGCTTGTCTGCGATATCATTCCTGGCATCCAGGATCTCGAAAATGCGCTCTGCTGAAGCTGAGGCCTGCCCGTACTGGGTGATGATCATCCCCAGCATCGCGACCGGGAAGAACAGATACATCAGGTAGAGCGAGAACTCCTGCCAGGCACCCAGCGAGAGTGCGCCTGCGATGATCTGTTTTCCGCCCACGTACAGGATGGCGGCCTGGCCCAGGTTGGCAATCATGAAGACCATTGGGAACATGAAGGTGAACAGGCGCGCCAGTGAGATGGCCTGGTTCATGGTGTCATCGGCAGCGAAGCGGAATTTCTTCTGCTGTTCCCTCTCGCGGGTGAAGGACTTGATGACCTTGATACCCGCCAGGTTTTCCTGCAGGATAGTGTTCAGGGTCGAGATTTTCACCTGAACTTTGGTGAACATCGGGCGCGCCAGGCTGCTGAAGATGACGAACAGCACCATCGCAATCGGCAGGATCGGCATGGCCGTCCAGGCCAGGGCAGCGTTGGTGCTGAACAGGATGATGATCGTCCCCGTCAACAAAATTGTAGCGCCCACCAGTTGCAACAGGCCCTGGCCGATGAAGAGCCGCACCTTTTCCACATCGTCGGTGGCGCGGATCATCAACTGGCCGGTCTGGTTCTTGTCGTGATATGAGAACGATAGATTCTGTATCTTGGCGTAAAGGTCGTTGCGTAAATCATAGGCGACGGATTGTGAATTCTTCTCTGCCCAATAAGCCTGCAGGAATGCGAAAGTGCCGCGCAAGAGAGCAAAAACCACAATGGCGACCAGTGCCGTGATCAGGGCCCGCGGGGCATTGTTCAGGTCCGCATCGAGCTGGACTTTGAGCTGTTCCAGCGTTAAAGTGGACGGCCTCCCCGTGGCCTCCAGAATCTTCGGCAGGGCCGCCGCGACAAAGTTCGCCGGGATTTGATCGACTGCGCTCAGAATCTGGTCCGCAATATAGCCGCTGGTGACCGCGTCGATCACGTTACGGATCATGCGTGGCACGGCCAGTTGCGACAGGGTCGCGATCAGCAGAAAGACGTAGGGCAGCGCTGCTTCGCGTCCGTAATGCGTCAGGTACTGGACAGCGCGCCTCATACCGCCGCTGGATTTGCGGCGGTCCCCGCGTTTTCGGGACGTAGGTCTGGACATAGATGCTTGCAAGGGTTACTCCTTGAGATTGATTTTGGATATATGGTTCTAATATCTATCTTGCCTATTTCACATCTGAAAAAATACCCGAATAATGTGTCAAATGTGACATAGTCAAACTAAGATAACAAGAGACTGTGGAGGAAATATGGATATGCACGATAGGCATTGTAGAGGCTGGTCCAATTTTGGACAAAATACTCAGAAAATCAAATTTTTTCGGCGACTTCCATTCTATGTGCCGCTTCCGTCAAAATCTCTAACGCTTCTGCCACTTTCTGCTGCTCATCCGTGTTTAGGACCGCAGCCAGGTCATCCACCCAGCGCGAGCGCTCGGCGATGGCACTTCCAATGAACGCCTCGCCCGCAGGCGACAGGCTGACCTGTTTGGCGCGCCGGTCGTTGGGGTTTTCCGTACGAACCAGCAGATTGGCCTGAACGAGTTTGTCCACCAGTTGGCTGGTGGCTGCGTTGGTGATCTCCAGGTTATCGCTCAGGTCGGAGATACCGCAATGCTCATGGCGGCGGACCTGCATCAGTAGGAAGAACTGTGGCATGGAAAACCCGCTTGCCTTGACGAAGCGGGCCGAGTCGCGCATCGAGCGGTGGACGAAGGTGTCCATCCACTCGCGCAGGGATTGAGAAAATTGAATTGTATCAGTCATAGTTAAGTCACCTTTTTAGTTAAGCGGACTTAACTATATGCATAAGACAGAGTTTGTCAAGCAATCCCCCATTAGAATTTTGTTAGAAGTTAAGGCGAGAGGCATCCAGGGGCAATCGTCACACCATCCAGATGTCTGTTGGGAGAATGACATGCTTATTTTTGCGGACTGCGTAAGTCCTGTTTTAAATGGTAAGCACTCCCTTAAATCAAAACCGGGCAGGTTTTGATGAGCCCTGCCCGGTCGGTCTGTGCGTTATTCAGTTAGGGGCTATGAGTAACTGCATTGAAGGCGTTCACCTGACCATGACCGTAAAAAGAGTTATAGCCAGCGCCGCCCTGGCAGGTAGCTAGATAATTGAACGGCGGTCCCGGATTGAACGGGTTTGGCGGACATTCGATCGGGTCGGCCGTGCTGGTGAGATATGCCGATACCCTTCCCTGGGGCATCTTGCCATACTGGCTGATGATCAGCGCTGCCACACCGGCAACATGTGGAGAGGCCATCGATGTACCCTGCAGATATGCATAACGGTTGCCTGGATATGTTGAGAGTACTGTGCCGCGAGTTGCAGCGGGTGTACGCTGGAAGCGAGAATCGCCGCCCGGAGCTACTAATTGGACAACACCGACGCCATAGCTGGAGTAGTAGGATTTCTGCATCAGGTTGCCATTCGCAGTGACCGTAACAACCCCGGGAATCTCCGCAGGAATGACCCCGCAGGCATTGGTGATTTCCCTGGTGAGCGCTGTACCATCATCCGGGCTGATCGTATCCACTGTCGGATGCGCCAGATCGTCATTTTGGTTGCCGGCTGAAGCAACAACTGTTACGCCCTGCGACATAGCGTAACGGATCGCCCGCCGTAGGCTTTCCCAAATTGCCCTTTGGACGGGATCGTTGCGGCAGTTGAATAGCCAGGGGTCGACGAAGTAGCTGTTGTTGGTCACGTCTACGCCGTGCGTGGCTGCCCACATAAATGCGCAGATTACATACTCGGGATACAGGAAGCCATTCGAGTCGGTCGCTTTGATGGCAGCGATCTTCACGTTCGGGGCTACACCAACGATGCCGATGCCGTTGTCGGCGACTGCAGCGATCGTGCCGGCGGTATGGGTCCCGTGCCCGAATTCATCGTTCCAAGCAGCCGGGTCCTGGTTGGGAACACCGCCAACGCATGAAACACTATTGGCAAAATCGATGTTGGCAACCAGGTCAGGATGGGTGAAATCGATGCCGGTGTCGATGTCGCCTACCAGCACAGATGGGCTGCCGCCAGTAATGGCGTGTGCTTCGGGCACGTGGATTTGGACCATATCCCATTGAAGATTGAATAAAGGATCGGTATCGGAGACGGGGGAGTTGGGTAGGTCACCGGGAGGCGGCCCGGAAGCATCGTAGAGTTCCAAAAACTCATCGCTGTGTTGCACGCCAAAGCCTGCCGTAGAAGAGGCGCCCTGGATTTTATTGTTCTTGAGCAGATTACTGCCGAACAGTTCGTTGTCAGAGCTTGCAATGACAACACCGATCTCATCATAGCTGTAGACCAGGCTCCCGCCAGCCTTGGCTATCACCGTTGCCGCATCCGAGGCAACAGAATTGGATTTATACAAGACAACATACGTTCGCATTGTGCCGGCTTTGTATGGTTGCTGTGCGCTTGCTTCTGATGGGGATGCCCCTGCCGAAAGGATGCCCGTCATACTGATCAAGATGATGAGAACGGACACCAGCGTTAAAATCCTTTTGATTTTCATTTTTCATATTCTCCTGAACTGGCGAAATTAAAATGGTTTGCAAAACACTCGCGAAATTGCTGGTTTGGATGCTTTACTAAAGCACCTCCTCTCTACAACCTTGTGAATCTGCAAAAAACTGTCGCCTGATTGATCGTTCTGCTTACTTGCCTGAATTTGTCACCCCCATCGCCTTGTATTGATGTTCGCCTCACGAATGTGTGAGGTTTATATAACAATGATATTGCGGAAAAGGATAAATAACAAGTAGTTCAACCTTAAAATATAGACAAAGCAGGGTTTATAAGGCCGGAACTCCCGCCTGTGCTAGCAACATTTATGAGAAGGATTCCAGGCATTGCCTTAAGCGCTGGATGCCCTCTGCGATCTTTTCCTCATCATAAAACGTATAACAAAGACGAATGTAATCCTGCCTGCCACCCTGGCTGGAGAAGAGAGCACCTTGTCTGAAACCGACCTGAAATTCCCGTGCCTTCTCCCGGAGTTGTCCACCATCCACGCCGGGCAAACGCACCCAGAAGAAAAAACCACCTTGTGGTATTTCAAATTCAGCTTGTGGCAATTTCCGGCGCAGGGCTGCATCCATCGCTGACAAGCGGGAACGATATGCAGCGATCAATCGGTTGATATTCTTCTCCAGATCCCCCGCTTCCAATAACTCCCGCACAATCGCAGACGTGAAGGGATTCAAACCACCGCCGCTGTCTAACAGGCCGCTGGTCACCAAGGGATTGATCTTTTTCGGATGCGCCTGCATCCAGCCCAGCCGCAGACCGGGCGCCAGGATCTTGGAAAACGAACCCAGTGAGATGACCGTTTCCAGGTCCGTGTAGGCAGCGAACGGGTTTATCTGTTGATCTGAGTAATTCAGGAAATGGTAGACCTCGTCTGCGACAATGATAAAGTTGTGCTCCTGGCTCAATTCCACCAGCCGCTCACGCCTTTCATCCGAGAGCGTATACCCACCGGGATTCTGGAAGGTCGGAACGGTATACAGGAACTTCGGATGGAACTCTGACAGCTTTTCTTTCAGAGCTTCGACAACCAGTCCGCCTCTATCAGTCTGGATGGGAATAATACGCAAATCATGATCCTCGAAGATGCGCAGCGCCAGGAAATAGGATGGTTCTTCTACAAAGATCGTATCGCCGGGGCGAGTGAAGTGCGCGCAGATCAAATCCAACGCGTTTGAGATGCCGTTCGTCACGAACAGATCATCGAAGACTACTGGAAAACCGTATCCCCGACTCAGGAATTTCGCCAGCTCAAGGCGGAAGTAACCGCCCCCTTGTTCAGCGCCATATTGCAAGAAGGTCGGGTCGCCTTTTGCGAAGCAGGTTTGTGCGGCGCGCTGCAACAGATCAAGCGGAAGGAGCGCAAAATCCGGGTCGCCAGCGCCCAGATCGATCATGCCCGGCGGGATATAGATTTGTGAGGTGGGGATGTGGTTTGTCATGGGATAAGTATAGTTGAATTTAGTTGAACATCCACCTGAAAAATGATGTCACCCTGATACATTCGAGGAGTGGCTAACAAAATGGGCTTGAGTATTTTTTTACCACACCGTCCGTGCCGCGAGCACGCCGGTGCGAGACGGCAGAGAACACGGAATTCACGGAGAAATAAAGGGAATCTCTGTGTGCTCTGTGATCTCTGTGGTGAATCCCATCGCAATGCCCACAATAGTATCCACACACTGCATTCGCAAATGCGCGTCGTACAGGGCGAATGTACTAGAATAGAATCTGATAAACTTTCGGGAGGCAAGCGTGAATTCGTCGGATGTTTATACACCTCTTGATAAGCATGCAAAATCTGAAGATTAATTCTGGGAAACTCTATTTTATTTTTGGGACACTTTTTATTGGACTTGTCCTGCTTGTATCGTTTAAGATTAATGGATACGAAAACACATGGAAATTCTGGCAAATTGAGACGTTGATGCCTCCTTTTTCAGACTTACGCCTGATTCCGGGAAGCGCAACAACTTTCCGTCGAGGCCTGGATCCGACAATTGACAATCCTGGTGATCCCTATGACAGAATTTTTAACTATCCCAGAATTTGGTATTTATTGTTCTATACAAACATAAATCAAGATGATGTGATTTGGTTAGGGGTCGTGAGTTTCGCTTTGTTTTATATTGGACTGATAAGTTTTCCAGGAAAACTTGACTGGTTGGGGGTCGTGATAATGTTGCTTATCACATTTTCTCCGGCAGCCATGCTTCTTTATGAAAGAGCAAATGTCGATTTGCTGATATTCTTTATTTGCGCCATGGCTGTACTGGTACTCGATTATTCTTTATTAGGAGCAGCATTGATAATTTTATTTGGGGCGTTGTTAAAAATATTCCCGATCTTTGGTCTGAGCATCTTCCTCGGAAAAGACAAGAAACTCTTTTGGCGTTATGTTTTCCTGGTTGTTGTAAGTTTTGGGATTTACGCCTGGTTGAGCTTTTCAAATATCCAGGCTTCATGGAGTCTAACCATGCGTGGTAAAGAGCTTTCATATGGGCTCAATGTCATATTTGATCGCTATCACGATACTTTTTCGATGGTACTCATTAAACTATTACCCCCTTTGGCGATTAACAAACTGTTACAGGTGTTCCCTTATCTATTAGGGTTGATTGTGCTCGTAGCAGCTACATTGATTGGATTGAAGTATCCACAACCAGTTGATTCTGAAGATTCGCGGAATTTATCTGCCTTTCGAATGGGGTCATTTATTTATATAGGTACCTTTCTGATAGGGAACAATTGGGACTATCGCCTGGCTTTTTTGCTATTCACTGTTCCTCAATTAGCTGATTGGACCCTCCATGGAAAGGAAAAGCACAGATTTTGGGCCATCGTCGCTACCGCTTTGATAACCGTTTCTTGCTGGCATTTTATACTGGCATATGGGTTCTCCTTGAGATTCCCTGATTCTGAAATCGCCATAATCATTGACGAAATAGCCAATTGGGGTTTATTTGCTCTTTTGGCATATTTTTCTGTCGTATCGTTGCCTGGCTGGGTTAAAGAAATGGTGACGAATTTCTTTCAGGCTTTTCACACCAGCAGTTCTTAAATTGAATAAGGCTGTAAATGTCATATCTCGCAAAATGGCATAAAATAATACCTAAGGGCCATGCCATCTCGATTCGACCCGCATGAGCAAAATCTGGGATTACATCGAGACAAATCCCATCCATTGGGCGGACGATGATGAAAACCCATCCAATATCCACCCGTAGGGGCAACGTAACGTCGCCCATTTTCCCGTCATTTTTTACTTACCTCTGACATGCAACCTGTCCCTTTTCCGTTATAATCAGACCGAACCACTCGAAATAGACGGTAGACAATGGACTGTGGACGGTAAAACACGGTCAACAGTCTACCGCCCACGGTCTGGATCCGAATGCCAAAAAAGAAATCTGCGAACCACCTCCCCCTGCCTCCCGAAGAAATCATCAAAGACTATCGTTTAGCATATCAATCGCGCCAGACCTCCCTCATCGGCCGCCGGGAAGTGCTCTCCGGCAAGGCCAAATTCGGCATTTTTGGCGATGGCAAGGAAGTTACCCAGCTTGCCATGGCGCGCGCCTTTCGCAAAGGCGACTGGCGCTCAGGCTACTATCGTGACCAGACCTGGATGTTTGCCCTTGGGGTGACAAGCATCCAGGAATTTTTTGCCCAGCTCTATGCGCACGCCGACGTGGAGCACGAGCCCGCCACCGCGGGCCGCTCGATGAACGCCCACTTTGCCACCCGATACCTGTATCCCGATGGCCGCTGGAAAGACCAGGCTCAAACCTACAATGTAGCCGCCGACGTTTCGCCCACCGGATCGCAGATGCCGCGTACTGTTGGGCTGGCCTACGCCTCGGTCGTGTACCGTAAGTTGGCTGAACTTAAGGAATTCAAGGAATTCTCGCATAACGGCGATGAGATCGCCTGGGGCAGCATCGGCAATGCCTCCACCGCCGAGGGCATGTTCTGGGAGTCGGTCAACGCCATCGGCGTGCTGCACGCACCCGCCATCCTCACCATCTACGACGACGGCTATGGCATCTCTGTCCCCAACCAGTTCCAGATGGTCAAGGAGAACATCGGTACTATCCTGAGCGGCTTCCAGCGCGATCCCTGTCCCGCCGAGATGTGCGACCGCGGCTACGACCTCTACAGCGTGCAGGCCTGGGACTATCCCACTCTGCTCGAAACCTATACCGCCGCCGCCGAGATCGCCCGTGAGTATCATATCCCCGCGCTGGTGCATGTCACCGAAGTCACCCAGCCGCAGGGACATTCGACGTCTGGTTCGCATGAACGTTACAAAAGCCCGGAACGATTGCAATGGGAAAAAGACTTCGACGGCATCAAGATGATGCGTGAGTGGATGCTGGACCAGCGCATCATCTCGGACTCTGAGCTTGCTACCCTTGAAGAAACTGACCGCCAGTCTGTAGAAGGAATCCGCAAGAACGCCTGGGAGGCGTTTCTCAGTCCCATTTTGGATGAGCGCGCCCAGGTCTTGGACATGCTCGACGAAGTGGCAAGTAGCTCGGCCCAGGCGTCAGAGTTGGAAAAACTCAAAGCACGGCTGGCAGGCCTGCCGTCGCTGACGAGGCGCGATGTCCACATGACGGTGCATGAGGCATTACGAGTCCTGCGCACAGACGATAATCCCGTCAAGCAGGTTTTGGCCAATTGGAAGAACGAACAGGACAAAATCAATCAGGAACGCTATGGCTCGCAACTGTACAGTGGAACAGCGCTGTCCGTGCCCGAAGTACAGCCCGCTTACTCAAAGGACTCACCGACCGTGATGGGCTTCGAAGTGATGAACGCCGCCTTCGACAAGCTGCTGGAAAAGGAGCCGCGCTTGATCGCCTTTGGTGAGGACGTGGGTTTCTTAGGCGATGTGAACCAGGGTTTCCGTGGCATGCAGGAAAAGTACGGCGAGTTCCGCGTCAGTGATACGGGCATCCGAGAAGAGACGATCTTGGGGCAGGCTATCGGTATGGCCATGCGCGGACTGCGACCGATTGCGGAAATCCAGTATCTCGATTATCTGCTGTATGCGCTGCAAATCATGTCCGACGACCTGGCGACCTTGCGCTGGCGCACCGCGGGTGGGCAGAAGGCACCCGTCATCGTGCGCACGCGCGGACACCGGCTGGAGGGCATCTGGCATTCTGGCTCGCTGATGTCGGGCATCATCAACCTGGTGCGCGGTGTGTACGTGCTGGTGCCGCGTGATATGACTCGTGCAGCGGGTTTTTACAGTACCCTGCTGCAAGCCGACGAACCCGCCATCGTTGTCGAGGTGCTGAACGGCTACCGTGTGAAAGAGAAACTCCCCGATAACATCGGTGAGTACACCACCCCATTGGGTGTGCCCGAAGTTATCCGTGAAGGTGAAGATGTGACTCTGGTAACATATGGTGCCATCTGTCGCATTGCAAAGGATGCGGCCAACAAGTTGACCGAAGTCGGCATCCAGGTGGAAATCATCGACGTGCAAACACTACTGCCGTTTGACATTCATGGAAAGATCATCGAATCGCTCAAGAAAACCAGCCGCGTTATATTCGTGGACGAAGATGTACCTGGTGGATCATCCGCTTATATGCTGCAGGAGGTCATTGAGAAACAAGGTGGTTACTACTGGCTCGACTCCCCTCCCAAGACGCTTACTGGCACACAACATCGTCCCGCATATGGCAGCGACGGCGATTACTGGTCCAAGCCGAATGCTGAGACGATCTTCGATGCGGTGTATGAGATGATGCATGAGGTTGATCCGGCGACGTATCCGCCGCTTAGGTAGGTGGTAGGGAGTTGACAGTAGGTGGTCCCATGGAAGAGAAGAAACCTTCAAGGAATTATCGGGATTTGGTGGTTTGGCAAGATAGTATTCAGCTTGCAAACCCATTTATAAACTCACAGAGAAATTCCCCAAGCACGAGACTTACGCATTGGCAGACCAAATGCGTCGTGCAGTGGTTTCTGTGCCTTCAAACATTGCCGAAGGTCAGGCGAGAAAAGCTCCCAGAGATTTTCGAAGATTTTTGCATATTGCCCTCGGCTCGCTGGCTGAAGTAGATACTTAACTCGTGCTAGCACAGGAATTTGGTTATTTGAATGAAAGTAATGTTGACGGTTTGTTCGGGCAAATTCAAGTTCTGCGTAAGGAGCTTTACGCACTTATAAATAGTTTGCCAAGTCGTTAGACTACCAACTGTCAACCACCAACTACCAACTACCAACTGGAGAAGAATTATGGCCACAAAAGTTTTAGTGCCGCTTTTAGGCGAAGGCGTAGAGGAAGTCACCGTTACAAAATGGCTCAAGCAAGTAGGAGACTCAATCGACGAGTTGGAAGCGTTAGTAGAAGTCAACACCGACAAAGTGGACACCGAAATCCCCGCGCCTTCATCGGGCGTGGTCTTGAAGATCCAAATGGAAGAAGGCACGGTGGCCAAGGTTGGGGAGGTACTGGCGGTGATCGGTCAAGCTGGGGAATCCGTGGAAGATGCCAGCGAACCGGAGCTGCCAGAAGAAAAGGCAGAAGAAGCGGATAGCGTTCAGCAGTCAGCCGTCAGCGATCAGCCCGCTGCCGACCGTCCACCGTCCTCGGTCCATGGTCAAAGAGATCTCGGCTTTATCTCCCCCGTAGTCGCCAAAATCGCTGCCGAGCACGGCGTGAATTTGCAGGAGGTCCCAGGCACGGGGTTGAACGGTCGCATCACTAAGAAAGATGTGTTGGAGTTCTTAGAGACTGGGGAACAGAGAGTAGAGAGCAGGGAACCGGCACTTCGCCCTTCGCGCGCTGCTCCTGCGCCCACAGTCACACAAGCTCAAGATGATCAGCTCATCAAACATTCCGTTATTCGCAAACAGATCGCCGAACACATGGTTATGTCGAAACACACATCCCCACATGTGCTGACCGTAATGGATGTGGACATGTCGAAAGTCGTTGCTCATCGGAAAGCCAACAAAGAATCCTTTGTAAAAGATGGCGTCAAACTGACCTTCACAGCCTATTTCATGCAAGCCATCGTAGCGGGACTGAAAGCTTATCCAAAAGTCAATTCATCCTGGACAGACGAAGGCTTGCTTATTCACCCGAATATCAACGTTGGTATGGCAACTTCGCTTGGTGAGGAAGGACTCATCGTCCCGATCATTAAGGGCGCGGATGCGTTGTCCCTGCTGGGGATGGCGCGTGCTGTCAATGACCTGGCAAACCGTGCCCGCTCCAAAAAGCTCAGCCCGGATGATGTAAAAAATGGGACGTTCACACTGACCAATCATGGTATTAGCGGATCGCTGTTCGCGTTTCCGGTCATCAATCAGCCGCAGTGCGGGATTTTGGGCGTAGGCGCGATGGAGAAACGGGCAGTCGTCGTCACCGACGCAGACGGCAACGACTCGATCGCTATCCGCCCAATGCTGTATCTGTCCTTTGTATTCGATCACCGCATTCTGGACGGCGCTTCCGCGGACTGGTTCTTGATGAAAGTCAAAGAGACGCTGGAGAATTGGAGCTAACTTCTTCCAAAAGCGGGTCGAGGCTGCCGGGTTCGGGGACGCTCATTCTTCGATCGCTTACTTTATGGCCGAGAACGGCAGGAGTATCCGGTTTTCCTTATGATGGCTCGAATCAAAAACGGCCTTGATTCGGAACAAATGTTCTGTTATTATTAGGGGAAATAAGATAAATCATATACAAAATCGAAATCTACCTCTGACCCCCGACCGTTGAGGCGACGCGGCGGTATTTTATCGAGCAAAGGAGAAAAAATGACAATCCAAAAAACAGACCTGACGTTGGACGTCAACGGGCAGCCCGTCAATGCCTACTTGGCCGCTTCGGAGACTGGCGGCCCCGGCCTTTTGATGCTGCATGCCTGGTGGGGTCTCAAGCCATCCTTCAAAGACCTGTGTGACCGCCTGGCTGAACAGGGGTTCACCGTCTTGGCCCCCGACTTGTTCCAGGGGGAGATCGCCGAAACCATCGAAGCCGCCGAAGAGTTGATGAAAAGCAGCGATGACCAGGTTGTCAGCGATGCGGTCATGGCCGCCAAAGATCATTTACTGACTCTTACGAAGGGGAAAATCGGCGTGATAGGTTTTTCGTTTGGTGCGGCCTGGTCGCTGATTGCGGCGGCGCACGATCCCGATAATATCGCCGCCACGGTCTTATTCTATGGCGTGTATGAAGTGGATTTCAGCAAAGTCAAATCCAAAAACCTCGGCCATTTCGGCGACCGCGACGAATGGGAGCCGTTGGAAGGGGCAAAGGAGATGGAAACCGCCATGAAAGCGGCCGGGTTGGATGTCACGCTCCACGTTTATCCCGGCGTGGGCCACTGGTTCGTCGAGAGCGATCGACCTGAATACGATCCCGCCGCCGCGAATCTGGCCTGGGAGCGTACGTTCGCATTTTTGAAGGAAACCTTGTAAAACGCTTTGTCCCTTCCCAACTTTTGGTTCTTTGGGCTTTTCACGGAGAATCCTAGAGAGCCCAACTTTTTGAGAAAGCCTGGAAAGGGTTAAGGGTATAATCCCCTTAACCCTTTTATCATTTTAGGAGAAAATCCCCTATGGCAGAAAATTATGATGTGGTTGTGATTGGCGCCGGGCCTGCAGGCTATGTCGCTGCGATTCGAGCAGCCCAGTTAGGCCAGAAAACCGCTATCGTCGACAAGCGTTGGCTGGGCGGCGTGTGCCTGAACGTGGGCTGCATCCCGTCCAAGTCGTTGCTGCGTAATGCGGAGATCGCCCACACCCTGCGCGAACGCGGCAAGGAATTCGGCTTCTCGTTCGAAAACTTGAAACTGGACTATGATGTGGCCGTCCAACGCAGCCGCAAGGTATCAGACAGACTTGTCAAGGGCGTTGGATTCTTGATGAAGAAGAACAAGGTCGACGTCCACATGGGAAGCGCGCATCTGACCAAGCCGGATGCCGTCACCGTTACCGCCGAGGATGGTAAGGAGACGAAGTTATCCGCTAAAAACATCATCGTGGCAACCGGCGCTTCGGCTATGGTCCCTGGCGGCTGGGAAGTGGACGGTGAGCGAGTGGTCACCTATTGGGAAGCAATCTTACAGGAGAAACTGCCCAAGTCAGTAGTTATCATCGGTGCAGGCGCCGTCGGCGTGGAATTTGCCACTGTCTGGAATTCCTACGGTGTGGACGTGACCATCGTTGAGATGCTGCCGCATCTTGTCCCGATGGAAGACGAAGAAGTCAGCAAAGAGCTGGAGAAAAACTTTAAAAAACGTGGCATCAACTTCCTGGTCGGGCACAAGGTCGAAGAGATCGAAACCCTCAAGACCAAGGTCAAGGTGACGGTATCCGCTGAGGGCGAGAGTCAGGTGCTTGATGCCGAGCAGGCCCTGGTCGCGATCGGCTTCCGTCCCAATTCCAAAGATTTAGGTCTGGAGGAGTTGGGCGTCAACATCTCGGAACGCGGATTCGTCGAGATCGACGAGCGCATGGCGACCAACGTAGAGGGCATCTGGGCGGTTGGCGACGTGACCGGCAAGCTGATGCTGGCGCACGTCGGCTCGGCCATGGGCATTATCTGCGCCGAGAATATCGCTGGGGTGGAGACCATCACGCTCGATTACGAGATGATGCCGCGCGCCACCTACTGCCAGCCGCAGGTGGCCTCCTTCGGGCTGACGGAAGCCCAGGCCAACGAGCGTGGCTATGACGTCAAGATCGGGCGCTTCCCCTTCCAGGCGAATGGCAAGGCACTGGGGTTGGGTGACTATACCGGGTTTATCAAGATCGTTGTGGATGGCAAATATGGAGAGAT
>JBAVJG010000070.1:0-3410 GCA_049687655.1 Anaerolineales bacterium
GTAGTCAGTTCGATCAATATCAAGGGTTGGCCAGCCACCGAGCAGGGAGTGCAGTATCTTGACCGCTTGGTCGCCTTGGACGGAGAAAGACTCACCAGCGTACGCGATTTTGAACACATCATGGCCGCCAATGGGTACGAGCCAATCTGGGTTTCCTTTGTGCACCCAAACGGGAAATCTTATGGCATCGAGATCACCCCTATCCATTTTCCTTCGGCTGATTTTGCTTCGCTCTTTGTTGTCCCGTATTTGATGGGACTGGCATTCCTGGGGATTGGATTATGGGTCTACCGCCTGCGCAGTGAACTGTGGGAAAGCCGCGCCTTGTTGTATTTCGTCTCCGGCGCGACCGTCTTGACCACCACGCTGTTCGAGATCAGCACAACGCGTTACACCAACGCATTATGGGGGCTGGCCGTCCTGCTCTCCGCGGGCGGTTTGATGTACCTGGCACTGGTCTTCCCGCAACCAACACGCATGGTGCGCGCCAACCCACGCCTGCGCCTGCTACCGTGGATCGGACTGGCTCTTTTGGCCCCCATGATGGTTATCGTGGTCGTCTCACCGCCTTCACCATATGCCTATACTTACTGGTGGCAGTTCGGGTATCTATGTATTGTTGGGGGATTTGTCTCCCTGATCGGCGTACTGACCTGGCGTATTATGCGCGGCGGGTCGAATATTGTACGCCAGCAAAGTCGTGTGATCATCTTCGGCACTACCCTGGCGCTGCTGCCCATTATGATTTATCTGGCTTTGCTTGGAAGCGGACACGCGACGGAATTCCGCGCCTGGATTGTCTTCCCGCCCATGATCATCATGCCGCTCTCGATCACGTATGCCATCCTGCGCTTCCGTTTGCTGGATGTAGACCGCATCCTGAGCCGCCTGCTGGCTTACCTGCTAACCATGGCGGTCGCGCTGGGCGCATTCTATGGGTTGATTGCATTGCTCTCGGTGCTATTGCAAGATGCCATGCAGGCCACCGATCCGCTGGTGATTGCTGCCTATTTGCTCCTACTGACGACATTCCTGATACCCATTCGCAACCTGATCCAGCGAGGGATCGACCGGCTGTTTTATCGCTCACCAGCCGACTACCGCCGCGCGTTGATGAGTCTTTCACAGAAACTGGTCATCACACCCGACCTGAGCCAGACCTTGCGCACGATGGAAGAACAGCTACATCAGGCGCTGGCCCCCGAAAAATTTGTGGTCTACCTGTACAACGATGAGATGGGGAAATACTTTCCGCACACTTCGAGAGAAGATAGCGCGGTCCCCTATCAGGTGGAAGATCCGCTGATTCGTTTAATGTTGAAGACAACAACCCCAATCTGGCTGCCGCCTTCCGGTGAACTACCAGAGGAATTGCGGGATAAACCCGGCAACTATCGACGGTTGATGGGTTTTACCTTTGTGCCGCTGCATTATGAAGAGAAGTTGATTGGTTTCCTGATGCTTGGTCCGCGCCGCTCCGGTGATCTGTACACCAGCGATGACTTGGATTTCTTGGCGGCGGTAGCGGCGCAGTCCACGCTGGCGTTGGAAAACGCGCGCCTGTTCACCAACGTGCGTCATACGCTGGAACAGACCATGGAAATGAAAAACCTGATGAGTGACATTTTTGCTTCGATCTCATCAGGCGTCATTACCACCGATCTGGACCGTAAAGTCACACTCTTCAACCGTGCGGCCGAGCAAATCCTGGGATTGGAAGCCTGGCAAGTGATGGGACACCGCCTTTCGAGGGTGGTGCCCGGTCTCGGCATTGACCTGGACGACGTGACCGCCAGCACGCTTCAGGATGGGGCTGTCATCCTGGGAACTGAACTCATGCGTCAGGTCCCGCAACGAGGCGATGTGGTCTTGCGGCTGTCGTGCGCGCCATTGCTGGATGCGCACCAGGGGACAAAAGGCGCCACACTGGTTTTCGAAGATCTGACCGAACGTCGCCAGATAGAAGCCGAGCGGGAACGCATCCGCCAGACCTTTGGGCGGGTGGTCGCACCCCGCGTGCGTGACCGTCTCCTGGCTGACCCCAGCAACCTGCGCCTGGACGGGACCAAGCAAATGGTCACAACCATGTTCGCAGACGTGCATGGCTTTACATCATTCAGCGAGCAGCACTCACCTGAGATCGTCTTCAAAGTGTTGAATGCGTATCTGGCGCTGGCAACGCAGGCCATCCTGGAGGAAGAGGGCACACTCGATAAGTTCATGGGAGACGCTGTGCTCGCCATCTGGAACAGCCCCGACAAGCAAGAAGATCACGCCTTGCGCGCCGTGCGTGCTGCCGTGAATATTATGAGGCGTGCGCTGGCTGCTCACACGCTCTTCCCCGATCCGGACCAGCATCTGGTATTTCGTATTGGAATCAGCACCGGTCAGGCCATGGTTGGGAACGTGGGCACCAACGACTTGTTCAACTACACTGCCATCGGCGATGCGGTTAACCTGGCACAACGCTTACAGATGTCGGCCAGTCCTCGCCAGATCCTGTTGTATAAAGATACCTACGACATTGTGGCGAAGCATGTCATTGCCTCTCCGCTCAAACCATTGACCGTCAAAGGCCGTGCGAAACCCGCTGAAGTGTATGAACTCAGAGGAATAAAAGGATAATCAACTACAGAGTCCACGGAGAAAAAACCCGGTGGGCTTTGTAGTGAACACATCATGCTTATCCAATACCATAAATCCATCACTCGCAAAGCTCTAGGCGAGCACCTCAGTCCACGCGTGCTGGAGGCTATCCTGGCCGCCAACATCAAACAGGACGACCTGCTGCAAGGCCAGATCGGACACGACGAATACCATTACGACAACAACGCCATCACTAAATCAGACCTTTATCTGGAAGAACAACGAACACTGACCCTCTTGGCCTTGCAAAATGACAACCTGCCCACCGCCTGGGCCGCCTTTGGCAGGTTGATCCACACAGCCCAGGATTTCTACGCACATACCAATTATGTAGACCTGTGGCTGGCTCGTTTCAACGGGCAGACGCCTCCACCCCCACCTGAAATTGCCCCCCTTATGGACGAATTAACCCACAGCCCGGATTTGCGCTCCGGCGTGCTGTATTACCCCTGGGAAGTGCTGGCCTTTATTCCGGTCGTTAAACGTTTCGTCATTCCCCTTCTGCCAAAAGACTCGCACGCCCACATGCAGCTTGACTCACCTGCTCGCGGCAAGAAATTCGCCTACGCCTTTGAGGCGGGGGTGAAAAGGACAACTGTGGAGTTGGAAAAGACGCTGGCAGATTTGCCCGAAGGTCAAGTGCACACATTTTTGGATAATAAAGTTAATCAGGACTTACGCAGCAAATGAGAGAACCTCGAAAATAAGGGGGTGTGCACAGCACACCCCCTTATTTTCGGTATCTTTTCGCAATGTGCGTAAGT
>JBAVJG010000071.1:0-2306 GCA_049687655.1 Anaerolineales bacterium
TGGGAAAGAAGTCCACTATTATGACCTGGATTCATACCAGCTTGGGCGCGCGAAGCCGGTCTACGAGACCGCGCGCGGCTGGCATAGTGACATCACGGGCATCCGTCAGTTTGCAGATTTGCCGCGCGAAGCGCAAACCTATGTAGAAAAAGTAGAAGAACTGGTCGGTGTGAAAGTAGGTTGGATTGGAGTTGGTCCGGAACGAGAGGCCGTAATCGAACCTTGAGGGCGGTGTCTCATCGCCGCCTAGAGCGATACAAATTGATTGGCTTTTGCGAGATGTCTAATGCCTCCCCTATTCGAACGTTATTGCTTTGATTGAATTCTTGATGTACTGTAGGATTGATGATTTTTCAATCAGGGAGTGCGAATTTTCTGCCTGTTCTTAAGGAGTGGACAGGAGGGGTAATTTTTGGAAATACAATATTTCTTTTGATGGCCCCGGTTGGGGGATAATATATGTTTTGTCAGATAGCATTTGTTCCAACTGGAGGGATAGACAAGCAGGGTTTGTGGATCATCTTTGCCCCCCAGGTGTGGACAGTAGCTGTTGATATAGCCTGGCGTTCTCTCTGCTGGACTTTCGGCTGATTCTTGGGGGTGACGGTTCCCGGATGTGCTTTTATGATATACCGGTTCATTTATACGGGCGCTGCGACTGTTTGCAGGGCTTGAGTAACTTTGGCGATTTTGGACGGGAGCAACCTTCTGTAAAGGTGATCCGGGGGTTAATATTCCGGCATGCTCCTGACGTTCTGCTATTGTGTCGTTGACGATCTCCTGGGCAAGCCTCCGGTATTGCAGTGCACAAGTTGAATTTGGCATGGAAAAGGGTATGGGTATACCTTGAATCTGCGATTCTCTTAAGAGTGGATCTGCGAAGATTCTGGTAGTGTAGAGACTTTCCCCTAAATGTTTTTGGAGTTGGTTCAATATATTGTTATGATCTCTAAGATGTAAGTCCAACAGCGTAACCAGGATGCGATATTTCAGTTTGGGATTGTACTTCTTGCGAACACCGACAACCACCGAAAACATCGTTTGTAGTGCATATGCGGAAAAAAATTCAGACTGGGTAGGAATGATCAAGAGGTCTGCAGCAGTCAGCGCATTTAAGGTTATGAAACCCATCGTAGCCGGGCAATCTATGAGAATAAAATCGTAAGAGCCCGGGGACAGTGCTTGCAAAGAGCGCCGCAAATTCATCATCGAAAGATCGGAGGCCGATGATCTCTTATCAAGCAGAGACATATAGCCATTCGAGGGGAGAAGTTCCAAGTTCGAGTAACCGGTTTTCACTGGTTGGATGGGCTGACTGCGAGAGGAAAGGAATAAATCCTGTGAATATTCAATCGGTTTTTCAGGAATGGTTCCAAACCCCAGGGTGAGGTTTGCGTTTGGGTCCAGATCGATCAATACAACGCGATTCCCCAATTTGGACAGAGATGCCCCAAGCGCAATAGAGGTAGTAGTTTTTGCTACGCCGCCTTTGCCGTTGGACAGAGAAATTATGTAAGCCATTCCATTCAAATCCGAAAATACGAGGAAATCGATTTTTGTCGATGAAAAACGAGCAGGTTAAATGTATTATTTTTAGTACATCAGGTACCTTAATAATCATGACGAGTTTTATTGTCGAAAGTTACTAAGAATGAGGCAGGGGGGAAGTCATATTTCTAATTACTTTTGATCCAGATGGCGTCCCACAGGGATACTCCCTCGAAGGACGCCGCTTGGAATGGTGATGAGAATACTGTTTGGTGTAGAAAACGGAGCCTCCAGAACATGTATCTGGAGGCTCCGTTTTTGGAACAAAAACCAATATCAATGTGTAAGTGTCGATCTAATCCAATGGTTCGAATGTCACCTCAACTGTCATGCCCCAACGCATACGCGGATCGACATCATCTACGCGGATACGAACCGTATAGAGAATATCCCCGCCCTGCGACTTGTACGACTGGCTGATTTCTTCCACCACACCGTGCATTTCGACATCCGGCAAGGCATCCGCTAATATGCTGACATCCTGCCCCTCGGCCACATCTACCACTTCCAATTCAGTCAGGTCGCTGGTTTCGATATACCATTGCACCGTATCCGCAACAATGACTGCCCAGGTTTCCGGCCCAACCATCTCATTGACCGAGACATTGAGGTCCATCACCTCGCCATCGAAAGGCGCTTTAAGTTCATAGTTTGCCAGGGTATTTTCAGCAGAAGCTACTTGTGCTTCGGCATTGCTCAGACGCGCTTCGAGCAGAGCCAGTTGTTCGGCATTGGGCCCATCCAGGCCGATCTCGTAT
>JBAVJG010000072.1:0-5132 GCA_049687655.1 Anaerolineales bacterium
AAAGTTGAACTTGCCCCCGAAGCTCTGGAGCGCATCAAAGTATGCCGAGCAATGCTGGAAGAAAAACTTGCCAATAAAGAGATCATGTATGGTACCAACACCGGCATCGGCGAGTTCTCGGAAGTGCTGCTGGACGATGAGCAGGTGAAAGAGTTCCAGAGATTCTTGGTTTATAACCATGCCGCTGGCATCGGTGAGCCTGCGCCAATTGAGTATGTACGCGGCGCGCTGGCAGGACGCATCAACGTCCACGCGCACGGCAATTCAGGCTGCAGGCCGGAGATTACACTGACATTGGTGGAGATGCTCAACAAGGGTGTCACACCAGTTGTTTGTCAAAAGGGGTCGGTGGGCGCGTCCGGCGATCTGGCACCCATGGCGCAGGCTGCGCTGCTACTGATGGGTGAAGGGGAAGCCTTCTTTGGTGGCGAGCGGCTTCCGGGGTCTGAAGCGATGCGACGGGCCGGAATCGAAGTTCCGGGTCTGCAAGCGCGTGACGGTCTGGCCACCATCAATGGCTCCAATCTGTTGACCGCCATGTCCGCCATCCACATTCATGATATGGAGCGCTTCATAAAACAAGCTGAGATTGCAGCAGCTATGACCATCGAAGCGTTGCTGGGAAATCTCAAACCGTACAACACCAAATTGCACGAACTGCGCGGATTCAAGGGCGCGGTGGCATCGGCCGCCAACATCCGTAGATGCATCGAAGGCTCCGACTTGACCACCGGGGTGATAAAAACCAAGGTGCAGGACGCCTACTCGATGCGTTCTACCCCGCAGGTGATCGGCGCAGCGCGGGATGCGATTGCTTACGCGCGCTCGCAGGTTGAGGTCGAATTGAATGGTGTGGGCGACAACCCGATATTCATCCCCGAAGACAAGTTGACTCTGACCGGTGCCAACTTCCAGGGCACGCCGGTGTCTCTGCCAATGGATATGGCTGGGGTTGCCGTGACCATGGTCTGCGTGCTGTCCGAGCGGCGGCTCAATCGCCTGACCAATCCCGCCCTGTCGGTCGGTCTGCCCGACTTCCTGGCTCACGAGCCAGGATTTTATTCCGGTTTGATGCTCAGCCAGTATACTGCCGACTCTTTGATCGTCGAGCAGCGAATCCTGTCTGTGCCCGCTTCGATCCAGTCCATCCCCGCCGCCGCGGACCAGGAGGACTTCGTTTCGATGGGTATGAACACAGCCATCAAGAACGGACAGATCATCGACAATGCTTACGGAATTCTGGGCATCGAGTTCATGGCCGCTGCCCAGGCGCTGGACTTCCGCGAGTTCACTCCGGGTAAAGGTTCCCGGAAGGCGCGTGAAGTCATCCGTGAGCATGTAAAGCACTTGCATGTGGACCGCCCGCTGTATCCTGACCACAACACGATGAAAGCGCTAGTTAAATCCGGCGAGATTTTGGATGAAGTGGAAGGGCTGGTGGGAGAACTCGCCTGATCGTTGAGCCTTCATGTTCCAAAAAATATTCACCTTCTTCTTGCTGTTCCTTGCAGCCTGTTCACCGCTCGCAACTGATTCCCCCAATTCTGCTCCCGTTGTGGTAGCCTCTACCACCTTCCTGGCAGACATCGCGCAGAATGTGGCCGGGGAGCGGTTGCAGGTCGAGTCGCTGCTGCCACCCGGCGCAGACCCGCACAGCTACCAGCCTATCCCGCAAGATGTGGCCAAAGTAACAGATAGCGACCTGTTGATCATCAACGGCGCGGCGTACGAGCATTTTCTGGAAAACGTGCTGGAAAATGCCGGGGGCGAGAGAACGGTGGTTGAGGCCTCAGCCGGCCTGAAGGCTCGGGAAGAGGCGGGAGGTGAGCAAGGCGTCGACCCACATTTTTGGCTCGACCCGAATTACGTTGTCACCTATGTGGAAAACATCCGCGATGGGCTTGTGACACTCGATCCCGAAGGCGCCGATGTTTACAATGCGAATGCGCAGGCATATGTCCTTCGATTGCAGGAGCTTGACAGTTGGATTCGCGATCAGGTCGATTCCATCCCGGCTGAGCGGCGTTTGCTGGTGACCAATCACGACAGCCTGGGATATTTTGCTGAACAGTACGGTTTCACCGTCATCGGGACGGTGGTACCCGGCTTTAGTTCGGATGCAGCTCCGTCAGCAAAGCAGATGGCCGCGTTGATCGACCAGATCAAAGCCTCCGGCGCTGCGGCCGTCTTTCTGGATGCGGCTGAGTCAACTGCGCTGGCGAACCAGATCGCGTCCGATGCGGGTGTGAGGGTGGTGACCGACCTGTATTTTGGCTCGCTGACCGAAGGCCCGCCCGCCGGAACTTATATCGATATGATGAAGCACAATGTAACCCGAATTGGCGAGGCTCTGAAATAGCATGTATCCACATTCTAACCACCAGGACGACCAGCCCATTTTAGACGTGCACAAGATCAGCGCGCGTTACAACGGGCGCTTTGCGTTGGAGGATATTACTTTCCATTTGCATGTTGGGGAACGCGTGGCCGTTGTCGGCCCAAATGGAGCAGGCAAAAGTACACTTTTCAAGGTTGTGGCTGGAGTGCTGCAACCTGCCGGCGGTGAAGTGAACATCTACGGCTCGACCCCACACGGACATGTGTGCATCGCTTACATCCCCCAGCGCAGCCAGGTGGACTGGAACTTCCCGGTCAGCGTAGCGGACGTGGTCATGATGGGGCGCATCGCCAAACTGGGCTTGCTTGGATGGCCCAAAAAACGTGATTGGGAACTGGTCAATAACGCGCTCGAAATCGTCAACCTGACCGACCTGTCCAAACGACAGATCGGCGAACTTTCGGGCGGCCAGCAACAGCGCATGTTCATTGCGCGCGCCCTGGCGCAGGAAGCCGAATTGATGTTGATGGACGAGCCGCTCAGCGGCCTGGACACGCCCTCGCAGGAAGGCATCCTGGCACTATTAGATGAACTCAAAGGACAGAATGTAACCGTGATGGTGGCGACACATGACCTTGAACAGGCCGCGGAATACTTCGACCGCATTATGCTGCTTAACCGGCGATTGATCGGCCTCGGCACAGCGGATGACGTATTGCAAACTGAAAAGCTGGTCCAGGCTTATGGCGGGCGATTGCGTTCCGTCAACGGAGAAAATGTACTGACCGTGGATGATTGCTGTGACGATGGTGATTGACGATTGACGATTTACGATTGGCGACTGAAAGATTGGATTGATACACATAAATTATTGGAGTTGAACTTGGAGGTTGTGTGAACGAGAAGATTTTCAAAAAACCTTCTGCGTAATAAATAAAGATGTGATATAGAGACAAATCGGCCATTTTTTTCTAGATCTCATGCCCAATCGAGAGAATTGAGCGCTCTGAAATTGATCAACCCAGCGACAACTGCAAGATAGTCAGCATGGGCGGATCGCCGATTGCGATACAGTTCAGACATGATACGGAATTTTTTCAATCGTCCAATGACATGCTCCACAAGAATACGCGTCTTGTTGATGATGTGATTGTAGAGTTTCTCAAAAAGTGTCAGCGGATGATTGCGCTGAGCACGCTTTGGCTTGTAGATCTTGTTATTTGGGTAGCGTTCTTCAGCACCTTCATAACCGCGATCCAGATTGACCTTAACATCCTCTGGAATAGAATGCATAATGCCAGAACCGGCTAAAACTGTATTGTCACTTACTTTGCCAGGCAGATTACCCGATGCATGCAAGATCAACTTCTTGGTCGTCAAGAGTTGCGATTTGATCGTGTGTTCGCCTTGTTTGCCTGAATAATAGAGTTTACGAGCCGTCTTCTCTTTTGGGCGCGGAATGGGATTCTCCGTAGCATCTACCCAGACTTCATTGATCTCAGGATGGGCTTCCAACAGCTTTTTCAAGGTCTTGATCCGCTTTCCGCCCCCAAGCTGGGGTGGCTCATCATGACCGCTTAACAATTCATCTTGCATTGGCACCGGTAAAACACTCAACAAAGCTGGCAGCATCCGATGATTGATTTCTCTGCCCACGTTGCTGCCATCCAGATCGAACAAATAGCCCAGCAACGTGTAGGATGTGTACAGACGAAAATACATCAATGTGACTAACAAACGGTCTTCCAGGCTCAAGATGAATTTTCGACCACCACCAAGTTTACGTTTTCGGTCTGGTCGCTGTAATCGTTCTTTTTCAAATTCACCGTAAATCGGGCGGAGAGCGTTCAGAATTTCCGCAAATTGGGCTACAGTCACGCCCGTAAAGGACTGGAAGTGCTTTGGTTTTCTTTGAAGTTTGGTGTAGGTTAGCATACTCTATATTATGACATTAATTACGCACGAGGTTTTTAGAACATAACCATAAAAATCCCGAAACCTTTAACATCCTCGGGGCAAAATTTTTTTTAAACCAGCAACACTTCCACCAGCTCGCCCGCGCTCAGGCCGGTGGCGTCCGGCGGGATCTTGAGCAGGCCGTCCGCAGCGGCCAGGGTGAAGATCAGGTTGGATTTGCCGAAGATGGGTTCAGCGTTATATTCGTCCTGAGCGGAGCCCTGTAAGGGCGTAGTCGAAGGACGGGTACTCTTACTAGCGCTGCCCTTCGACTGCGCGTCTCCTACGGAGCCGCTCCGCTCAGGGCGGAGGAGTTTCACCGGCCACCAATCTTCTCTCCCGGCTTGCGAAGGCAGGTTGACGGTAAGCCTGGCCTGGAGGGTGGCCTTGGGGCGCGGAATCTGGCCGAGCAGGCGCTCGATCAACGGCACGACCAGCATGTAGCCGTTCACCAGCGCGCTGACCGGGTTGCCCGGCAGTCCGATCATGGCCTTCCCCTCGCACACTCCCAGAATGGTCGGTTTGCCGGGGCGCGTGTTGACCCCGTGTACCAGCACGCCGGGTTTGCCCAGCGTGTCGATCACGTCAGCGGTCATATCACGCGTGCTGGCCGACGACCCGGCTGTGATAATTACGGCCTCGCATTCGGTCAGCGCATGAGCGGCGGTCTCTTTCAGCGTCTCGAAGCTGTCCCCCACAATGCCATACAGCACTGGCTCCCCACCCGCTTTAGTCACCAGCGCGGCCAGCGTATACGAGTTGACATCACGCACCTGTCCCGGTCGCGGGGACTCTTCAGGCGGGATGACTTCGTCCCCGGAGGAAATCAGCCCCACGC
>JBAVJG010000073.1:0-3119 GCA_049687655.1 Anaerolineales bacterium
TGTCGATGAATTGCTCCACTTCAGAGAAAGCCACGATCTCATCGAACTTGTTTTCGATCTCGGCACGTTTCATGCCCAGGATGGCGCCGTTCATGTAGATGTTTTCGCGGCCGGTCAATTCGGGGTGAAAGCCGGTACCCACCTCCAGCAAGGATCCGACCCGTCCGCGCACGGTGACAGTTCCCCGGGTCGGTTCGGTGACGCGCGACAGGATTTTTAGCAGGGTACTTTTGCCCGCGCCATTGCGCCCCACAATGCCGAGCACTTTGCCTTCCTCCAAGTCGAAAGAGACATCCTTCAAGGCCCAGATGTAGTTGGGTTGGTCTTCCAGTAAAGGCTGTTTCTTGCCAAGCGAGCGCGCCCAACGGATTGGGGCTGTGGCAGTATCCACGATAACATCCCGCAGCATCCCATATTTGAATTTGGTCTGCGCGGCACCAATGCGATAGCGTTTGCCGAGGTTTTCTACTTTGATAGCTGTAGTCATTAGATCATGTCCGCGAAGGTGCGTTCCATGTTGCGGAAGTAGAATAGTCCGCTGAGCAGGACAAGCAGCGAAATCCCGACCGAAATCCAGAGCGCCAGGTCCGGTCCACTGCCTGCGCCCAGCAAAGCCCAACGGAAACCGTTGACCACACCAGCCATCGGATTGAGAGAGTAGGCCAATTGCCATTTATCGGAAATGACACTGGCCGAGTAGGCAACAGGCGTAATGAAGAGCCAAAACTGGGTCAGGAAAGGTAGCGCATAGTTGACATCGCGGTACTGGACATTGATCGCAGAAAGCCACAAGGCAACGCCCAATGCGGTGACAATCGAAAGCAGCAGGAACAACGGAAGCGTCCATAACACATTCCAGGCTGGTGTAACGCTGTAGTAAAACATCAGGCCAATTAAAATGACAAATGCAATCGCAAAATCCACCAGACCTGCCAGTACCGAAGAGATCGGCAAAACCAGACGAGGGAAGTAAATCTTGGTGACCATGTTTTGATTGGTGGTCAGTGAGCGGCTGGCTTGATTAAGCGCAGTCGTGAACAGGCCCCAGGGCAACAAGGCCGTATAGGAAAAGATGGGATATGGAATATCGTCTGTCGGTACTTTGGCAACGTTACCAAAAATGAAGTTGAAGACGATCATGGTCATCAACGGTTGGATGACCGCCCAGGTCGCGCCCAACAGGGTCTGCTTATAGCGCACCTTGAGATTGCGCCATATCATGAATACAATCAGTTCACGATAGACCCACAGATCACGCAGGTTCAGTGCAGCCAGCCCGGTGGTGGGTTTTATGTAGATGGTGGTTGGTTCGCTTTTTGCGAGTTCAGTCATAAGATGATCAGAAAATAGAGTAATAGAGAGTAGTAAGGCACGACGAACAACTAATCTCTGCTCTCTATTCTCTGCCTGTTTTCTTTAAACCACTCAATCGTTCGCCGCATACCTTCTTCAAACGGGACTTGAGCCTGCCAGCCAAAATATTCCTTCGCACGGCTGACGTCCAGTCCGCGGCGGGGCTGACCGTTGGGTTTTTCGGTATCCCAGTCCAACTCCCCTTGGAAACCCGTCAGGCGGATGATCATCTCTGTCAGGTCCTTGATCGAGATTTCATAACCTGAACCGAGGTTGACGGGCTCGGAGTTGTTGTATTTTTCGGCGGCTGTAACGATTCCATCCGCAGCATCCTCCACATACAGGAATTCGCGCGTTGGCGAGCCATCGCCCCAGGCGACCAGTTCTTGATCTCCGCGTTCCTGCGCTTCGATGGCCTTACGGATCAAAGCCGGAATCACGTGGGATGTCTGCAAGTTGAAGTTATCGCCTGGACCATATAGATTCACGGGCAGTAAATAGATAGCGTTAAAACCGTACTGCTGACGGTAAGCCTGCGCCTGCACTAACATCATCTTCTTGGCCAGGCCGTAAGGCGCATTGGTCTCTTCGGGATAACCATTCCACAGATCTTCTTCTTTGAATGGGACAGGGGTGAATTTGGGGTAGGCGCACACCGTCCCAATCGCCACGAACTTACCCACGTCGCGCTGCCAGGCCTGGTGCATCAACTCCACACCCATCATCAGATTATCGTAGAAAAACTCGGCCGGATGCTCACGGTTGGCGCCAATCCCGCCCACGTTGGCAGCCAGATGGATAATGACCAAGTTTTCAGGTTTTAGGTTGAAGGTTGAAGGTGGTAGGTTTACTTCGTCAGGCTGCAAATGCTGTGGACAATTGTCCGCGGGTTGTAACGCATCATCCATGAGTTGCTTAATCGAGTCACGATTTGTCAGATCGTAATTCTCAACTCGTGGAATCAGAATATCTGTCGCACCTCGTTTAACAAGATCTTGGATGACAAAAGAACCCAGGAAGCCAGCCCCACCAGTAACTATAACTCGCTTACCTTTCCAGAAATTATTCGACATCGTAAGATGCTCCTTCTTCGCGGACTCTCCGCATGTTTGGTCTTGATTCAAGATACCGACTCAAACCAACGATTTGCCGACTACAAATTTGGGCTTCTGAAAATGATTTTTCAAACAACTTTTCATCAATGTAATTCCGGTCAAGCGCGAGGTATAGCTGTGCACGCAATTCACCTGCTGAGGCTTTCGCACGTCCCAGGTATTCGATGAACATGGCTTGCGTTTTGCTTTCAAAGCCTTCAGCGATATTAGACATCACAGAAACTGATGCTCGACGAATCTGGTCCCTCAATACAAAATCGCGTTTGAACAACTCGCCATCCGTCATGTCATAGACTAGATTGGCCAACTTTCTTGATCTTTGCCAAACATCTAGATCTTCAAACCGCTCAGCCGTAGGCATTGATAACCTTAAACCTTCAACTTGAAGCTTTCAACATTACTGCACGATGAATTGTGCGTTCCTGTATTTTTCATCCACTGGATTACGAATCAATCCGGACTTTAGGACCTGCAGCACTTCACGAATCCCATCATCTACGGAGAGAGTTGTGTCAAAGCCCAGCACACGGCGGATTTTCTCAAACGACACCGTAATATCACGCATATCGCCGCCGAAGGTCAAGTCCTTGTACTCTACTACCGTCTCTGGCATGCGCTTGAGCACCAGTCCCACAATTTCGTCTTTGGTGT
>JBAVJG010000074.1:0-3894 GCA_049687655.1 Anaerolineales bacterium
CAGCTTGTCCAACTTTCTTCACCAACTCGCGGATGCTGGTCTCTGTGCCGGATCCAACGTTGATCACTAAACCGTTGACACTTGGCGCGGTCGCTGCTGCCACCATCGCACTGACTACATCATCTACGTAGACGTAATCGCGGGTTTGGCTGCCATCGCCGTGTACAACCAGTGTCCCGCCGCGCAGGGTCTGACGCAGGAAATGCGGCACCACTGGCGGATGCGAGGGCGGCAGGTGCTGTCCCGGCCCATAGGCATTGAAAATGCGCAGACAGACCGTCTCCATGCCCCACAACTTGCCAATTGTACGAACATAATGTTCGGCAGAGATTTTGGAAACCGCATAGGGAGAGTGTGGGTCGGGAATGGCGGTTTCTTGCAACGGCTGCTCGCCCTGGTCGCCATACACTGCACCGGACGAAGCCAGGATGACGCGCCGCACACCTACGTCGCGCATGGCTTCCATCAGGCTGACCGTCCCGCCCACGTTGACAGCATTGTACTCGCGCGGGTACAGAAGGGACTCGGGCACTGAGACGCGCGCCGCCAGATGGTAGACGCAGTCCACTTCCTGCAAGAGCGTCCACAACTTAGGCCGGTCGTCGACGTCCCCGCGCGTGAAATGCACATCGGGGGAGAGCGCCTTCGGGTCGCCTGTGGACAAATCATCCAGCCCGCGAACCTGATGCCCTTCACGCGCAAGATGTTCGGCTAACGCAGAACCAAGAAAACCAGCAGCGCCGGTAATGAGGAAGTTCATAGGGATGAATTATAACGGGGATTGAACAGGTAACAGAAAAGTTTACGTTTACACTAATGTTATTGCAATAACAACAAACTATGATGGGACAAATGCAAGTTGCCCACTTGCTGCGGGTTTTTGATTGCTGCTCACCTGTCTGTGCATACAACCCTCCCAAATCTCCTGTGGATAGATGATCTCATTTGTACCAGGCAATTGTTCCATAGCCAGCCCGGTGTTCAGATCGATGCCCACTTGCTGGTAAGCCTTGTAAGCCAGTTGGCTGCAATAATATGCCTCTTCCGTTTCAGCATTCAAGAAATTCAGATTATACGGTTTACCAATCTGGGAAAGGCAATACTGAGCCACCCTGGCACGCATATGTGTTTCTTCGTCATCGGAGAGTTTCCACCCGTCTAGCGGATAAGCCACACCGTAGAACGTGTCGAACAACAAGCCGCGTTTGCGTGCCATAAACTCGGTATCCCAGATACCTTCATGGACATTGAACGTGATCACGCCACGCGAACCAGATTCAACACAGCGCCCGTCCGGGCCAATATAAACTGCCACGTGGTCCACATCGCCGGGCACGAGTCGTCCCACCAGACGCCAAAATTCGCCCGGCAGGATATCCGGTTTGCCGTTCATGGTGCAGATGATGTCGCCTGTTTGCAAAGTCAGGCCGTCGATTTGATAGGTATGAATCATAGGTATTAACTTATACGCCGAAAAAGACCGGAAGTCGCATTAAACCTTCGCCAAAAAATCCATCTGATGCGCAAGGTAGACCAGCTCGCCGCGCTCAACTTGACTTCTCCTCTCTCCTATCCAATCCTTAAAGGCGGTTGCATCTAATTTGGGGTGGTTCTCCAGTGACTCTTCAAAAAAGTGCAGGATGAATTGAAGGAAGTAGGTCTCGTCGGCGGGATACCGGCCATCAACCGAGTATACTACCCAGTCCGACGCTCCCACCGCATCTAGCTTCGCCCCAGCCTGCTTCAGATGCCCAAACAAATGCCGCCCTGACAGGCTGTCCCCGCCGCCCGGACGGACGTCCATCGACTCATGATACAGTTGCTCGATTTTGGTATCCAACGCCGGGTCGATAACTGGTTCAAAGGTTGTCATCCCATCGAAGTTGAGCGTCAGCCATGCCAGGTCTTTTGTCAGAGAGAGTAATTTGGGGAGACTTTCAGGCATTGGCAACAGGTCTAAGAAGGCGTGCGCGATGAGCAGATCGGCAGGTTCGGGCTTCCGCCCGATAAAATCGAACACATCTGCCTGTACCATTTTCACATGCACATCCAATGTACTGTCGTAAAGCCGCAATTGATTTTCTCCGACCTCTTCTGTCTGCAATCCGTTTTCTCTTGCCCACTCCGGCAACCACCCAAGGGCAAACTGGATGTTCTCTTCCATCTCATCTACCAGCGTGTACTCAGCCTGCGAGATGACCTCCCAGCGCAGCAGGCGCGCCAGCATCGTCCCGATCCCACCGCCGACTTCGACGATGGTAAGCGGTTCTTCTAGCAGATTGGTTCTTAATGCAGCCAGCACATCCTTATTAAGTGCACGGTCATCGACAGTCTGTTTGGAGAGCAGATAACGGGGGAAGGAATAATCCATTTTATTTTTCACGTAGTAGGGGCGAAGCATGCTTCGCCCCTACTACATCTTGAAGAAATTCCCGAATCTGACCCGCCGTCTCCTCCCAGGTCGGCTGCTGACGGTAACGTTCCAACGCATTGACTGACATGCGCACCAGCAACTCGCGGTCATTTGCCAGAGCAGACAATCGTTCAGCCAGCCTTTCCGCGTCATCCGGCGGGACGAGGTAGCCATTCTCACTATCGCTGATGATTTCGCAGGCAGCCCCGGCCGTGGTCCCGATGGCGGGCAGGCCAAAAGCCATCCCTTCCAGGTAGACGATGCCAAAGCCTTCGTAAGAGGAGGGGACAACCAGCACATGTGCGGATTTTAATTTTTCGACTAGTGGTTCGTTATCCAGGGGGCCGTGGAATTGGACGGTGGACTGTAGACCATGGACCGTGACCTTTTCTTGCATAGCACGAGCGTACTCCGGTTCGGCAGTCAGTCCGCCAACCACATCCAAACTGAAAGCAGGTGGCAGAAAGCTGATTACTTCAAGTAACGTATGCAAACCTTTGCGGTTGACGACATTCCCCAGAAACAGAATCCGTAATGGCCCTGGTTCTTTGGCACGCGCCTCAATTTCAGCTTCCTTTACCCCTTGCCCAAATCTATCTGTTGGCGGGTAAGCCACAATATGCGGTTTACTGCTCCCTATTAATCCATTCACTACTCTCTTCGTTGTTTGCGAATTGAAGATAAATCCGTTCACCGAATTCAGATAGCGCTTTTCAATGAGCCGATAAAACCAGTTAACCCAGGCCGGTCGCTGCTCGGAACAGCGCAGGTGGTGCACCAGACTGATAACAGGATATGAGCGGGGATGAGAATTAGCGGATAACAATGAGGGGTGATTCAATTCATCCTGGATGAGCAGGTCCAGGTCCGGTGGGAGGCGGAAGCGCAAGTTGTCGGTCAGATGTGCCGCATAATTGCGCCAGGGCAAGCTGATGATCTCCACCGTATCCCCCTGAGCCCGCAAATATTCAACCAGTTTGCGGTCGTAAAGATAGCCGCCGCTGAGCGTTTTAAGCGAACCGTAAATCAGAAAACCCAGTTTCATGTTGAATGTTGAAATTAGCTGGATAAAAAACTTTCACTCTTCGACATTGAACCTGTCAACTGAATAGGCCGCCCACGCAATTTCATTTTCCCACAGTACCACTTTCAGGGAAGTTGCGTTGGGAGCATGGATGTGCTTATTGAGTGTTTCAGCCAGGATACGAGCAAAATGTTCGATGGACGGGTTCAGTCCCTCGAATTCGGGCTTCTCGTTGAGCATCTGTTCCCGGTAATAGGCTACCACCTGGTCGAGATGCTTTTCCACATCCACGATGTCACACAGATAGCCATGCTGATCGAGCTCTTGCCCCTTCAGACGCAGTTCAAGAACGTAATGATGGGAATTGGGATCATTTTCAGGGCCCCAATCCCCACCGATCAGGAAATGGCGGGCGATGAAGTCACGTCGGACAGCGAGCGTGTACATGACCCTGGAT
>JBAVJG010000075.1:0-16148 GCA_049687655.1 Anaerolineales bacterium
CCCAAATCCGGAACTTCTCAAGGAAAACCCTAGGGAACCGATATTATTCGTATTTTTGGTGGATTAGGAAGGAGTCGACATGCCTCAACGTCCCGGTCTCGGCAAAGGATTGGATGCCCTCATCCCCTCCTCACCCGTTAAGCAGCCTCCGGCTGCTGGTGATGGGGGAGTCTTACAGCTCTCTGCGGAGGCGATCGTTCGTAACCCTCGTCAACCGCGCAAAGGCAAGTTCGATGAAAAGGATCTCGAGGAACTGGCGAATTCCATCCGGGAGCATGGCATTATTCAACCGTTGATCGTCTCACCGGGCGAGGGCGAAACCTATATTCTGGTGGCCGGCGAACGCCGTTTGCGGGCCGCAAAACAGGTGGGTCTCCGCACTGTACCGGCCATTGTGCGTCAGACCAACGACCGCGAATTGCTGGAACTGGCCTTGATCGAGAATATCCAGCGCGCGGATTTGAATCCGCTGGAAGAGGCAGATGCTTACCGCCAATTGACGGAGGACTTCGGACTCTCACATGAGGAAGTTGCCAAACGCGTCGGGAAAAGCCGCCCGGCTGTCAGCAATACCTTGCGCCTGTTACAACTGTCGGATACCGTTAAATCTGCGCTCGTTGACAGCTATTCCCATGCTGACGAAAACGACCGGGATATCGAGCAACAGAGTGAAAGCAGGTTCCGTCTGAGCGAAGGACATGCTCGCACCCTGTTGCATTTGCCCACTCACCAGGCCCAGGATGCCGCATTAAGAACAGTAGAGATGGGCAAACTCAATGTGCGCCAGACGGAGGAACTTGTCAAACGCTGGAGTGGAGAAAAGAAGCCGCCTACTCCAAAGGCAGCCCCGCCTCCCGAAGTGACCGATTTGGAAAGACGCTTAGAATCCAGTCTGGAAACAGAAGTGAAATTGCGTCACGGCAAAAAGGGCGGCACAATTATCATCCGCTATTATTCGGACGAAGAACTGGACAAATTATTGGGAAGATTGTTGTAATATGTGTGGGCGCAATTTACTGCGCCCAATTATTGTTATGAAAATCCTGTATAACGCACGCATATACACGCTCGAAGCTTCTTATCCGATCGCTTCAGCTATCGCGATCGAGCATGGATACGTTGTGTCTGTAGGCGAAACAGACGACTTGCTGTCGGAATTCGACCACGCGGAAAAACAGGATATGGGCGGAAAGGCGATCCTACCTGGTCTGACCGACGCGCACCTGCACCTGCAAAATTACGCGCTTTCCCTGCAAAAAATCGACTGTGATACCGATACCTTGGATGAGTGCCTGCGCCGTGTGGAGGAACGAGTCCGCTCGGCCCAACCCGGCGAATGGGTCCTGGGTCACGGCTGGAATCAGAACAATTGGGATGCATGGCCCTCCGCTGCCAACCTGGATAAAATTACACTGGACAACCCCGTCTATCTCACAGCCAAATCGTTGCATGCGGGCTGGGCCAACTCCGCTGCATTGAAGTTAGCTGGCTTCACGTCTGCATCGCCTGATCCGGTCAATGGTCAACTCCAGCGCGATGAACACGGAGATTTAACCGGTATCCTGCTTGAGACCGCGATGGAACTGGTCAGCAAGGTTATCCCGGAGCCATCCGTAGAGTCTATTGCGGAAGCAATTGAAAAAACCCAGCCGCTCTTGTGGCGTATGGGACTCACCGGCGTTCACGACTTCGACCGCCGCGCCTGCTTTATGGCTTTGCAGCAACTCCATGCTCAAGACAAACTCAAATTACGCGTTACAAAGAGCATCCCGCTGGATGACCTCGATCACGCTGTCGGACTTGGCCTGCGCACCGGCTTTGGCGACGATTGGCTTCGTATTGGCTCGGTCAAAGCTTTTATGGACGGCGCTCTCGGTCCACGCACGGCGGCCATGCTCCAACCCTACTTGGGCGTGCCTGAGAATCGCGGTATTTTGAACATGGACGCCGAAGAACTCTTCGAAGCCGGTCGTCAGGCCGCGGGAGCAGGACTCAGCATGGCTGTTCACGCTATTGGAGACCGGGCCAACCACGAAGTGCTGGACGCATTCGAACAACTGCGCCGCTTCGAACGGGACCAAGGCCTGCCTCCGTTAAGACACCGCATCGAACACGTGCAAATACTTCATCCCGATGACGCTACACGCCTGGCTGAGCTCGATATTGTCGCCTCCATGCAGCCCATCCATGCTACTTCTGACATGCGCATGGCGGACCGGTACTGGGGCGAGCGTGCGGCGCTGTCCTATGCCTGGCGGACGCAACTGGATCACGGTGCAAAACTAGCCTTCGGTTCCGATGCGCCGGTAGAATCGCCCAATCCATTTCTGGGGCTGCATGCGGCTCTCACTCGCCAGCACGCGGACGGCTCCCCCGGCGAAGAAGGCTGGTACCCGGAGCAGCGCCTATCCTTGCAGCAGGCTCTTGAGGCATATACCCTCGGACCTGCACACGTCTCGGGATTGGAATCTCGCCTGGGTAAACTCGCTCCTGGTTATCTGGCTGACCTGATTGTTTTAACACAAGATCCGAATGTTTTGACCCCATCCGATTTGCTAAAATTGGAAGCATCAGCAACCATGATTGCCGGTGAATGGGTCTGGCGATCCTAAAAGGAATTTATGGCACAACGAAACCAGCTTACCCCAGAAATGCTCGTTCCCCGCTTGGGTGAATATCTGGTGAAGCATGAATACATCACAGAAACTGACCTGCAAAAAGCGCTTGCATACCAACAGGAGAAAATTACCAACAATCAAACCTATTTGCTGGGCCAGGCCCTGATCGATCTCAAGCTGATAGATCGCGCTGTCCTCGATCAGGCTGTGACAGAACAGATCATTCAACTGCGCTCCGCTTTGCAGGCTGCCAACCGCAACCTGGAACGCCGCGTGCAGGAGCGTACGGCGGAATTGCAAAGAGCGCTGCAACGGCTCTCGGAATTGACCCAGATGAAGGCTAATTTCATCAGCAATGTTTCGCACGAGTTGCGTACACCATTGACGCATGTAAAGGGCTATCTTGAATTGATGGTCACCGATTCACTGGGGCCCCTTTCGGACGAGCAACGCCACGCACTTGAAGTCAGCCAGCGGGCAACAGCCCGTTTAGAAGCGATGATCGATGATCTGATTATGTTCTCACTGACTTCTAAGGGTGAACTCAGCATCAATCAGGAGACAGTTGATATCCGCCGCCTGGCGAACCTGGCGGTCAATTCGGCTGTGGAGAAGGCTTCGGAACGGGATGTCACTGTCCATGCAGTTGCGGATGAGGATGTTCCGCGTGTCCAGGCGGATTCGCAGAAGATTGCCTGGGTGTTGTCCCAGCTTTTGGATAACGGGATCAAGTTCACGCCTGCGGGTGGACGCGTTGTTCTGAATGTCAAACCGGAAGCAAGCAACCTGGTCATGATCTCGGTTGTAGATACGGGCATCGGCATCCCGTCATCCCGCCTTGATGAGATTTTTGAACCCTTCCATCAACTGGATGAATCGTCCACTCGCCGTTTCGGTGGCGCGGGACTGGGATTATCTTTGATACGGCAAATCGTGGAGGCCCACGGCTCGATGCTGGATGTGCAGTCCACTGAGGGGCATGGAACAACATTCCGCTTCCCGTTGCTGGTGATCCAATCATAAGGTGAACATGTCTGAAAAGCGTCTTGATCCAAGAACCCTGGCATATGTCCAAACCCTTGTTCAGGCTGCCAGTATGAACGATGATTGGAAAGTTGCGCTGGATAAGTTGTTGGTGGCTTTGCGGGCAGAATTTGTATTTGATAATGTCGCCATTTATATGGTTGATCGGGCCACGCTTAGCCTGGAGATAACACATGCCCGCGCAGTCGGACGTGGAAAAGCTGCCGAGGCGGATGCAGCCTGGGGGGAGAGTCTGGCCAACCAGGTTCTGGCAAACGAGTGTGTGCTTGTGCAAGATCCGCACGATAATACCAATGACAGGCTTTCACAGGCTTACCTGTTGGGATTGCCCCTCTACGACGGCTCAAAAGTTTTCGGTGTCATGGTTTTTGTTCGTTTTGGGGGGCCGGTTTTTGAAGATGCGCATATCCTCCTTGCCACGATTGTAGGCAGTTGGGTTGCTGCACTCTTGTACCGTAAGGCGCATGAAGAGACACGGGAACAATTGAGTGTTTTGCAGCAAAAGGTGCAATTGCAGGATGACTTTGTGGCTACCATTTCGCATGAATTGCGCACCCCGCTTGGGTTTATCAAAGGCTACTCAACAACCTTACTACGTGCAGACACAACCTGGGATGATGAAACCAGACAGGAATTCCTGACGATCATTGACGAAGAAGCCGATCGGTTGTCTCAATTGATCGATAATATCCTTGAGTCGGCGAAATTGCAGAGTCGTTCCGTACAGCTTAATATGCAGCCTATCCGCCTGGATGCTTTGATCCGTGATGTGGTTGTTCGCGTCCGAACGCGTCACAAGACCATGGATATAGAATTGATATTCGAACAGGTACCTCCTATTCAAGGAGATAATGTTCGTATCACGCAGGTGTTTGATAATCTGTTCAGTAATGCTGCCAAATATGCCAACGGTTCAAAAATATCGGTGTCAGTGAAAAAAGAGAACGCCTCCTTATTGGTTGCTTTTTCGGATTACGGGCCGGGAATTCCGAAGGCCTATCTACCCTACATTTTTGAGCGTTTCTATCGTGTCCCCGGAGATCGTTCCAGCAAAGGCAGTGGATTAGGGTTATACATTTGCAATCAAATCATCATGGCTCATCATGGTAAGATTTGGGTAGAGTCTGAGCAAAAACAAGGAACCACCTTCTACATCCAGTTGCCAATCAAATCTACAGTCTGATTCCCTCTTTTTATTCGCAAAGGAGTTGTGCATATGTCAAAACGAGTTCTCATAGTGGACGACGAGCCGCGTTATTTACGCTTACTTGAAGCCAACTTGCGCACAGAGGGTTATGAAGTGGCCTCTGCTCAGGACGGCGTACAGGCGGTAGACATATTCTCCTCGCAGCCTATCGATTTGATATTACTTGACATCATGATGCCTCGTATGGATGGTTTTTCGACGTGCCAACGCATTCGCGAATATTCAAACGTGCCCATCATTATGTTGACGGCCAAAGGCGAAGAACAAGACCGCGTCCGTGGTCTGGACCTCGGGGCTGATGACTATCTCGTAAAACCCTTCTCCGCGACAGAGTTGCTCGCGAGAGTCCGCGCTGTATTACGGCGCAGCCAGATCCCGACAGAAACTGGACAGACGCGCTTCTTTACCCACGAGGATCTTAAAATCGATTTCGCGCGCGCCGAAGTCTGGCGTGGTGAGCAACCGATCTCGCTTTCTGCAACCGAATACCGCCTGTTATTGCAGTTTGCACACAATGTTGGTAGTATCCTATCTTCCGAGGATTTGTTGACCGGTGTCTGGGGACCGGAATATAAGACCGAAAAAGAGATCTTGTGGGTAAGTATTGCTCGTTTGCGTCAAAAGCTGGAAGAAGATCCACACTCTCCCATACACATCGTCACGCGTTCAGGTTTGGGTTACCTCATGCCGCCCACAGAATCTTGATTTGACGGAGTTTGCCGCGCCAGACGAATCCATTCTTACCATTGATACGGATAATGTTCACGCTTACAAAAACTATATTGGATTATTTTCAGACGCTGGGCGTAGATTCTCAAAGTAACTATGCTATCCTGAACATCGCGATCGGCCTGGAAGGGTTGACCAGGGCAGAAGCCGAAAGAATCATTGAACTTCCGGCCAGGACCGCGTTAGCTTACATGGGCGGAAGTTTTTCGCTGGCGAATAACCTGAACCAGTCTGTCATCCTGAAATACCCGAAAAATACGGCCTCTCTTGTTTTCAAGGGAGATGCCAACGACATGATCAAGATTGCAAACAGATTGCGGAATAAGTAGCAACCCAATTACTGGATATTTGTGGAATGCTGTAAAAAGAAAGCGAGAAGAAATATGACAGATGAGTATGACGAAAAAGGTAAAATCTTCACTGATATTGTTTCTAAGATAGCCATTCCAACAATTGTGCAGACAACCAAGCAATTGATTAAAGGCGATGTGCATGTACATCGCGACGAGAGATTGAAAGATGAACTGGACCGCGACAAAATGTTTCTGGCTATAACGGACGCAAGCGTCGTTGGTGCTGATGGACAGACACTCTATCAAGCTCGTTTTCTGGCTGTGAGCCGAGTACAAATCGTCTGGGTGATGCCAGCGAACGAATCAGAAGACTTTGGTGAAGCATGACCACACTTTCATCTGCTGGTGGTGTTTCCCGTCTGACGGGCCAGGATATTGTCAAACTTAAAAAGTTTCTGATAGAAAACATTTCGCGTGCGATGGAATCAGAGGAGGTGACGGCTGAACAGCGTGATGAATTTACTAAACAACGCATAGAAGGTATATATAATCAGGCAAATCTAAAATTACCGCAAGACGTACGCGGTATGATCTTCAAGGAAGTTTTGAATGATTTGCTTGGGTTTGGGCCTATCCAACCACTGCTGGACGATCCGGATATCTCTGAAGTCATGGTAAATGGCCCCAAGAGTGTTTATGTTGAAAAGAAAGGTAAATTAACGAAATCAAGCGTGGTGTTTGATGATAACAATCATGTATTGCAAGTCATTGACCGAATTATTCTGCCGCTCGGTCGTCGTGTGGATGCAGACAGTCCTACCGTAGACGCCCGCCTCCCGGATGGCTCGCGTGTAAATGCAGTAATTCCTCCCGTCACTATCGATGGGCCGTGTATAACAATCCGTAAGTTCAGTAAGGAGAAATTGGGAATAAACGATCTTATTGGTTTCGGCTCTATCACCGAAAAAATGGCTGAATTTATGCGTGCGTGTGTGTTGGCGCACCTTAATATCATCATCTCTGGTGGAACCGGTTCAGGAAAGACCACGCTGCTAAATGTGCTATCCAGTTATATAGGTGAAACTGAGCGCATAATAACGATTGAGGATGCTGCTGAATTGCAAATGCAACAGGACCATGTCCTGCGTATGGAGACCAAGCCAGCCAATGTGGACGGTCGCGGCGGAGTGAGCATCCGAGAACTGGTGCGTAATTCCTTGCGTATGCGCCCAGACCGCATTGTGGTGGGCGAAGTTCGCGGCGGAGAGGCGCTTGACATGTTGCAGGCCATGAACACCGGTCATGACGGTTCCCTGACAACCGTGCATTCCAATTCGCCCCGCGATGCCATTGCGCGTCTGGAAACCCTGGTGCTCATGGCAGGTATGGACTTGCCTCTCAAAGTGGTGCGCCAGCAAATTGCATCGGCAGTGGATTTGATCGTACAGCAATCGCGTCTGTCAGATGGCTCCCGAAAAGTAACTGCGGTTACGGAGATAGCAGGCATGGAGGGCGACACTGTGGTGCTTACAGATATCTTCAAGTTCGAACAAACCGGTGTATCGCCCGAAGGAAAAGTTATAGGCGATCTCAAACCATCTGGTATTCGCCCCCTCTTCTCGCCTCGACTGGAAGCGGCCGGGTTCAAACTGGGTGCGGATGTATTTGGAGCTAACATTGCCGAAATGTTAGGAAGAGGTAAGCGACGATAGAATGCCGGGAAAAGGTTCTCTGCTATAATCAGATAACCTGAATATTGATTTGCACGCCCGGAAAGAATACATTGAGGAACTATGGATATGCAGGCCCAGATTACCTTACGTGCGAAGAAACTTGGCATCCTGATTCGGGATGCGCGCATGGCCTCTCGCCGAAGCATAAAAGATTGCGCTACTGCGATCAACGTAACCAGCGGAGTTTTTAAGGCCTACGAAGAGGGACGCAAAGCGCCTTCCTTGCCAGAATTGGAAACGCTGGCCTATTATCTTGAGCTACCCATTGACCACTTCTGGGGTGACAAATCGATTTCCGATGCTCCCGAGCGTGTCAGTGAGTTGGACTTGCCTCGCCTGACCGGGCTTCGCCATCGTATGATCGGGGCCTTCTTGCGCCAGGAACGGATGAATGCCAGCTTATCTATGAAATCCGTGGCCAAGCAATCCGGCATCTCTACCCGCCGTTTGAAGAATTACGAATTGGGTGAACGTCCTATACCCCTGCCCGAGCTGGAGGCCTTCCTCAAGATTCTGGGTGGTCGAATTGAAACTTTCTTCGATCAGGGTGGGCCGATTGGTCTTTGGATGATGCAACAAAAGGCGATCGATCAGTTTTTGGATATGCCGGCCGAGCTCCAAAATTTCGTTTGTCAGCCAATCAATAGGCCTTATCTCGACCTGGCACGTAAGCTCAGTGAAATGTCTACCGATAAGCTGCGTTCTGTGGCCGAAGATTTACTTGATATCACACTCTAATTTCTGCAATCATGACTTCTGAGCCACAACAACTCGTTGACCAGGGGAAACAGGCCTTTGCTGCCCAGGACTATGAACAGGCCGCCTCTTTCTTTTCCGAAGCTGCTTCCGCTTATGAAGCATTGGACGACACCCTCAATGCGGCCGAAACGAAGAACAATCTGAGCGTGGCTATGTTACAAGCGGGGAAAGCACAGGCTGCTTTTGAGGCTGCCGCAGGCACAGACGAGATATTTTCCCAGGCAAATGATGTAAAACGCCAGGCGATGGCTCTTGGCAATCAAGCTGCAGCCCTTGATGCGCTCAAGAAACCTGACCAGGCCCTGGAAGCTTATGAACAATCCGCAGCCCTGTTCGCGGAAGCAGGGGAGAGCGAGATGCGCTCCATCGTATTGCAATCTGCGGCTGCGATCAAATTAAAACGCGGCAAAGTGATGGATTCGGCACTCTCGATGATCGGCTCGGTTGAGTCAACCCAAAAACCCAATCTGTTACAAAGATTTTTGAGATTTCTATTACGCTTTATTAGATCATGATCGAGGTCAGCCTCCGGGTCCGTCCGGCAGTCTCACAGGATCAACATCAGATTGCTAATTTGATGTTTTTTGAAGCTCACGTGCATCGACACCTGGACTGGCGCGCGCCGCTGGAGTGGTTGGGCTCCCCATTCTACTGGGTGGTGGAAGATAACGGCCGCGTACTGGCCGTTTTAGCCTGCCCCCAGGATCCGGATGGCGTGGCCTGGGTGCGTCTGTTTGCCCATGCCCGCCAGCTATCCCTGGAGGATGCCTGGACCGTGCTCTGGAACAACGCCCAACAGGATATCGGGCAAAGGGGGGGCGCAACGGTTGCTCTGATAGCCATGCATAAATGGTTGAGTGATTTGCTCGTCAGGCACGGCTTTTCCCATGCGCAAGATATTGTTATGCTTGAGTGGAAAAGCTCTGACATTCCCGAGCAGATGTCAGTTGCAGGCGTAAAAATTCGTACGATGCAACCCGCAGATTTACCCGGGGTCTCGGAATTGGATGCCTTTGCATTCATGCCGCTCTGGCAGAATCCGCTCGAAGCGCTGGAAAAGGCCCTCCCACAGGCGACCTCGGCAACAGTAGCGGAAGATGATCAGGGATTGGTCGGGTACCAGATCAGTACCGCGAATCCGTTCGGGGCCCACCTCGCCAGGCTTGCAGTCCGGCCTGATGCGCAGCGGCATGGGGTTGGTTCGCTGATCGTCGCGAATCTGATCCGTCGCCTGAAAAAGAAAAACGTTGCTCGTCTAACTGTCAATACGCAGAGCGACAACCTCGCTTCATTGGCCTTGTACGAGAAAATGGGATTTGTCCTAACTGGCGAGAAGTTCCCGGTGTATTGTTTTTCGATATCATCTTCTCGTCGCTAAGGAGGCTGGTATGGCAAGAGAAGATGCGGTCATTGTAAATACACTGGTGCGGCAGGCGCTGGTATCTGCCCAGGAAGTGATGGGGGAAAATGGCCTGAATACGGTCTTGCGGACCAGCGGGCTGGAACGCTATATTGGAAATTTTCCACCAGATAACCTGGAACCCGCTATTCAAACCTCTGATTATGCGCGTCTGAACGAAGTGATCGAGGAGTTTTACGGGCGCGGCGGACGCGGTATGTTGCGGCGCATCGGCAAAGCCTCCTTCCAGTATGCTGTGCGCGAGCAGGCTGCCTTGCTGGGCATCGCGGGGGCTGCGTTGAAATTGTTGCCTACCAGACAGCGCATAAAATTTATCTTAAATGCCATGGTCAATGCTTTGAAAAAATCAAACCCTCAGGTGGAAGCCTGGGTAGAGGAAAGGGATAGTAAATTTGCATATTGTGATGCCTCCTGCGCGATCTGCCATGGCCGCCAGAGTACGGATGCGATTTGCTATCTCTATATTGGTTCGATAGGTGAAGCCGTGGGTTGGGCTACCGGCCGGGAATTTAAAATCGTCGAGACGCATTGTACAGCCAAAGGCGATCCACACTGCCGCTTTGAAGTCCGGGAGTTGGGGGAATGAGTGAACGGACGCTCTCAAATAGATTTTTACACCATTTTGTAGAGACAATTGTCAGCGAATTAGGGCAGGACAACCTTTCCATTGTATTGGAAAAGGCCGGCCAGCCTGCGGACCAATCCGATCCCGCCCGCTGGGGAACCTTAACTGGGAAAACTGCCGCGGAAGCGTATGCCGACTTGCAAAAAGCCATGCGCACTTATTATGGACGCGGTGCACGCAGTATCTTGATCCGTGTAGGGAATAATCTTTGGGAGCGTCAGCTTGGCGATGCCCCCCTGGCTGTGAAAGCGCAATCGAAAATCATCTTTGGACTGCCACTCAACGCACGCCGGAAAGCTGCCCTGGAAGTACTTGCGAAACTTATGGGCGGCCAACGGGGAGACGTGACGGTTCATACCCTGGACCTGGACCTGCTCCTGGCCGATAAAGCCAGTCCCGGCACCCTGGGACAAAGTGAGTCAGAGCCTGTCTGTTATACGACGTTCGGGCTGTTGCGGGAATGTCTGTATTGGGCTACCGGTCGGGAGCATGATATCGAAGAGACATCCTGTCGTGCAAACGGTGCGGATGCTTGCGAATTCAAAATCATTGTTGGAGGGTAGTAACAGAATGAAAACGAGGCACTGGACGTGGACAAGCCATGACGGCTTGGAACTGTACGCACAGAGTTGGGAGCCAAACGAGAATCCCAAGGCTGTTGTTTGCCTGGTACATGGTCTGGGGGAACATTCGAGACGTTATGCACATGTGGGAAAAGCCTTTGCAACTGCAGGGTTTGTCCTGGCCGGGTTTGACCTGCGCGGACATGGAAAATCGGGCGGTCCGCGTGGGCATACGCCATCATACGGAGCATTGATGGATGACACGAATAATTTCGTTGATCTGGAAACAAGCCATTATCCTCAACTGCCATGTTTCCTTTACGGCCACAGTTTGGGTGGTAATCTGGTCATCAATTTTGCTCTTCGCCGTAAAGTTGAATTATTGGGAGTGGTCGCCACAGGCCCTTTGTTGAAGTTAGCTTTTCAGCCACCCACCTCGAAAGTAACGCTAGGCAAAATAATGAATAATATTCTGCCCGGTTTTTCCCAGGCATCTGGCCTTGAAACATCAGCTCTTTCGCGCGATTCTGAAATTGTGAGTGCCTACGAAAACGATCCACTCGTCCATAATAAGATTTCTGCACGTCTGTTTGTAAATGCTTTTGAGACAGGCTTATGGGCTCTGGATCATGCAGAAGATATTACGTTACCATTATTGCTCATGCATGGCGGCGCAGATAGACTCACTTCTTCGGAAGCCAGCCTGCAGTTTGCGGAATCTGCCGGCGATAAAGTCACTTTGCGAATTTGGGATGGACTTTATCATGAAATCCATAACGAGCCAGAGCAAGGGGAAGTTCTTGCGTTTATGGTCGATTGGATGAATTCCCAGCTTAAAAAGAAATAAGATTCAGGTGGTTTTACTGGACAAATCCCTCTCTGCATGGCAAAATTCTGCTTCAATCTTAATAAGTTCTTTTAGAATTTCCTGTGCAAGTATCTAGAATGAAGTATGCGCATGGCAAGTCCTAGGAACATCATAAAAACTGAGGAGAATAAGAGATGAGTCCCGAAAAGAAAATGAGCAAGCGCCAGATGATGCGTGCGAAACGCGAGCGCCAGGCGCGTATGCAAAGATTAGGTGTGATCGGCATTATCGTTGTCGGTGCATTGCTGGTCGCAGTTGCCTTGATTTATCCAAGCCTGAAACCAATCGGCGAAATTGTAACCCCAGACCCAGGCGAGCATCCGATGGCCAACGATAATGCTATGGGCGACCCAAATGCGCCGATCAAGATCGTAGAATACTCAGATTTTCAATGCCCGTATTGTGCCAGGTTCCATGAGGAAACCGAAGGGCAGCTTGCAGATTCCTATGTTGCCGATGGTACGGTTTATCTTGTTTACCGATCCTTTGGCAGTTTTATCGGCCCGGAATCCAAGGCCGCGGCTGAAGCCGCCTACTGCGCCGGTGACCAGGACAAATTCTGGGAATATCACAATATCCTCTTCGCCAATCAGACGGGCGAGAATGTAGGCGCTTTTACTGACCGTCGCTTGCAAGCCTTTGCCGAGGCGCTGTCCCTGGACATGAATGCCTTCAATTCCTGCTTCAACAGTGGTAAATACTCCGACCGGGTTAACCAGGATGGGCTGGATGGTCAGGCTGCTGGCGTAACCGGCACACCGGCCTTTGTCATCACCTATACGGTAAACGGTGAGGAAAAACAGCGCTTTATCGCCGGAGCCTATCCATTCAGTGAATTCCAGACCCAGATCGAAGAAGCTTTAGTGGAGATGGGACTGGATTAACAGCTGAAACTATAATTACGCTTAAGGAGTGACACCTCCTGTAAATTGGCAGGAGGTGTTTTTGTTTACCAGTATTCTTAATATTTCAGGACTTACGCAAAAATACAGAGGAAGCCCGAAAATAAGGGGGGCGTGCAGGGCACGCCCCCCTTATTTTCGGAATCTTCTCGCAATGTGCGTAAGTCATATATTTGTTACTACGCAGCCAGTTCCCGATATAGGAACCATTGCCCCTTACGCTCGTCCATGCTTTTCATCGCGCGATCGTAGTACAGGTCGAAAATCTGCCCACCCTCTACTATAACCCGAAAGTAGAATCGTCCAACGTTCAGTGAACCACGAGAGGAAGCGACCGCCGCATGGGCAGGTCGCATATTGCGCGCGTACTTGCCGCGCCGGGTGAAGTCGCTCCACTCGGACAACGTCTCTACAATGCGATAGGTTGTGCCATTCCAGTCAAATCCGTTTGGGCAGTCCGGGGTCTTCTCGTAGACTGGTGGCTTGTCATAAATCACCTCGATGAGGTCATCGTAAAAGTGGATGGGAGTGTACTCACTCATTTTGATATATATTTCAGCATCAGTCTGCCATATTGACCTGAATGGGTGCCAACTGGATGGTTTCAAACGGCATCTCGACACCTGCTTTGTTAAGCGCATTGAAAACCTTTTCTCGCAGTTCAGAGCGCTTTTCGATATGTTGGCGTTCATCGATTAACCAGGCTTGCAGTTCGAGGGCCACATTGTAATCATTCAATGCCGTAGTCACGACACGCGGAGCGGGCTCTTTTAGATATTCAGTGTTATTATCTACCAGGCCAAGTAAAAGCTGGCGTGCTTTTTCGACATCTTCTTTAACAGAGATTGTTACTGGAATATCCAGTCGCAGGTTGGGGAAATTGGTATAGGAGGCCACGGTCTTGTTCACAATTTCAGTGTTGGGGACAGCCAGCATCCTGCCATCGCTGGTTACAACACGTGTGGAGCGCAGGGTGATTTCGCTGACGCTGCCATACTTGTCATCGATTTCAACCAGGTCACCAATCACAAATGGCCGGTCGAGGAAGATGATGATGCCCGAGATCAGATTCGAGAGCGAATCGCGCGCCGCAAAACCGATGGTCACACCGACGATTCCCAGCGAGGTCAGAATTGCAGCCGTATCGATCCCGATCGCATTGAGAGCGCTGAGCACCCCGATGGTCAGGACTGTGTAATTCACGGTCGTCTCGACAAAGGAGTAAGTGGTCTCGTCCATTCGAGATTTTCTGACAGTTCTACGCAGCACCAGCACCAGCAAACGCAAAAGTAAATAAAAAGCCAGGAAAACGAGCAGGCCAACAACCAGGTTGGCAAACCCTTGCGCCATGAGTTCTCCCAAGTCTTTCGGGTTGAATATTTCCTGCAACCTGCTCAGGATACTGTTAAGAAATATGTTCATCTTTCACCTCCATGGGATCCAGTATGCAGGTTTATTCGAGTGAAAAGAACTATTTCTTCTTCACATTTACTTCGTTGTTCTCAAAGCTACTCGGTAATAAACCCACACACACCAAAACACAAAAAAGATAACAAGAAAGGCCCAGGTGATTGGTGCCGCGCCCTCGGCAACGCCTGTGCCAAGGGCAAACAGCGCGCTCGAAGCCCAGATGACTTTGAGATTTAGCATAGCACGATACGTATCAGCATCGGCGTTCCTGCCCAGCAGTGACTCGATCCCAATGCCCATCAGCGCTGCGCCGACCAGGCGAGTCATAATTGGGTCGTAGCTATTCCAGCCGAAGAGATTCAAAACTATCTTTGGAAAAAATAATAAGGGAATGCCAAATAATACATCGGCCGCAAAATGGATTACGAACCAGGTGCGCAGGCCGTTCGGCACTGTGTCAAGTTTTTCATTCATGGGATTGTCATCCCCCTCAGCATGTCGAGTGGAAAACGCCGCCCACACGTTTGCCTTCCCGAACCAGGTCATTGAACAACGCTACAGCTTTCTTCGTCTTCTCGATGTGATATGAAACCCCACTCTCGCGCAGAGTAGCTTCAGTCTCAGGGGAAACTTCCAGCCTGCCGAGCTGACCGCGCCCTAACACGATTTCCTCTAAACCTTGTTCCAGGATTTCCTTGATATCCAAGGGCTGGATGCCCGGGCTGTGATGCGTCCCGGTCTCGCCCCAGCGCCACTCGCGCGCGCCGCCTGGCCAGACCTTGCAATCTTTGAAATTCTGTTTTTCTCCGGCGATGCTCACTTCCATGTTCCCCCATGATAGATCCGTAATCAGTGTCTCAGTCATTTTTCATCCTTCATACTTCCAATCCCAAAACCAGTAAACCAGCCCCTTGAACTCGCCCCACTGCTCAAAATGCTCTTCCACCTGCTTCGGAGTCACGGGTTCTCCATCATACCATTCATGCGAAACCAACTTCAGCGCCCAGGAGTCGACCGGGATGAAATCGCCCCTTCCCAGAATCAGCAACAGGTTAGCGGCTGCATAGGGACCGACGCCTTTGATCTTGAGCAACTCTTTGCGCAGTTCCAACGTCGGCAGGTCGCTGGTTTTGAGGGTCTCCAGATCCAGCTCGCCGGATGCCACGCGGACCGCCAGCTCGTGGATGGACGGCGCCCGGTACCCGACCCGCACCGCTTCTTTCAGGGCTTCGGGGCTGCTGGCCGCTATCTCAGCCGGATTCGGGAACGCGCGTTTTTCCGGGTCATCGCTAAGTGTGGGACCAAACTGGTTCATCAGGTTTAGGTTCATGCGTTTGGTGGCTGCCCATAACGTGTTGGTGGTCAGGATGGTTTTGAGCACATCTTCGAACAGGGTCGGGGAGCGCAGAACGCGTCCATAAGCCTTTTTCTCCACATGCGCCAGGTTGGGTTCCTTTTTTGCAGCCGCATAAAAAGCGGAAAAATCCATCTCGAGGCCGAACATCCAGGTGACGGCTTCGGTAATGTTGCTGGTTTCGGCTTTGGTCAGTTTCGCTTGGGTTTCAACGCTGATTCCATCTGGCGCTTGGCGGATTTGTATCTCCAGCACCTTATCCGTCTCCAGGCGGATGACATAATTCAGGAGATTCGCTTCTTCATCATATGCGAAGGGAGCCATTTGGTACCAGCCGTGCGAGCGGACCGTGTTGCGGAAGTTAAAGGGTTGATGGGTGGGGAGGGTGAGTTTCATATTTTAATTTTAGCACATATGTTTCATTATATTTCCCCTTTGTCATGTACACCCCGTTCAATAGCAGTGGGGATACAGATCATTGTGGCCTGCATCATCGCGACCAGCTTCTCCCCCTCATCTTGAATCGCAAACAATTTCCCCTCGCAAACCGAAATGGTCTTGCCTGATTTGACCACGCGACCCTCGGCCCTGAACCCTTTTCCCACTGCCGGGCTTAAAAAGTT
>JBAVJG010000076.1:0-12394 GCA_049687655.1 Anaerolineales bacterium
CGTGATAAATTGTGTCACTGTCGGGAGGGGTGTTGATGTCAGAAATGGCGTACTGCTTGCCATAATAGAGTTCATCATCAGTTCCGGTGACGATGTAGCAGGAAAACCGGGTTCTACATCAGATACGCTTGAACAGCCTGCTGCAACCATTAACAGGGACAATAAAAATAATCGCATTGTCAGACTCTAGTATAAAAATCGCTTTATCAGATACCCCTCGCGCATGATCTCGATGAACTTTTAGCAAGGAAAGATTGTATCCATTCGACGTGCGAGACAGCGTCACTGAACAGGCGAGTGGATCCTCAGCAGATTGGGCCTGGCATACTCCGAACCCAATATGTGTTCGTATTCAGAGGTTTATTCATCTATTCCTGCTTGGATTTCCTGTGATATTTCTTCCTTAAATCTTGCTTCAAATCCCACAGGCGTTGGGTTAAGGAGACGTGATAGATGTGCGGGTACATGATGCGTTTGACGCCCGGGTCAAGTCTCTCCAGATCCCGGTCTCGGAGGGCGCGCATCTCATCAATCGAAGGCAGGTCATAGACCATATCCCCCTCGACGATAACATCTTCCAGTAACGCCTCTATTTCTGAGATGATATGTGCATCGAGCTTCCGTGAAGACTGTGCATCGGACGGGTGACGCAGAGTGAGCTCGTCTTCCTGGCGTGGGTCTTCATCCTCCAGGCCGAGCAAATCCGCAGTGGCATGACCACGTTCGTCATAAACCCGCCAGACGTGCTTATACCCGGGGTTTGGAATCTTGGCCGGGTTTTCGGATATTTTTATAGCCGGAACCCAACGAGAGTTATCCTGTACCGCCACCAGTTTATAGACGCCATCCAGAGATGAGTCGCCGCTGGAGGTGATCAGGTTCGTCCCGACACCGTAGACCAGACGATCGATCAATTTATCAGGGTCGACTCCGTACTTCCCGGCTTCCTGTTCGAGCTGGGTCAGGATCTGCCATATCACCAGTTCGTCTAACTGGTTGGAAAGCACAATGCTGACGTCCGGGAAACCGGCATCATTCAGCATCTTGGCAGCCTGGATACTCAGGTAAGCCAGATCCCCCGAATCCAATCGAATGCCAACCGGTTCGTGTCCTTTTTGCCGTAATTCTTCAAAGATGGTGATCGCGTTTGGGATACCGCTCTCCAGCGTATCGACCGTATCCACCAAGAGCAGGCAGTCGTCCGGGTAGGTTTCCGCGTAGGCGCGGAAAGCGTCCAGTTCTCCCTGGCCGAGGGTCATAAAAATCTGTACCATGCTGTGCGCATGAGTGCCCTTGGGCGGATACCCCAGTACGTGCGAAATGCCAACGTTGGAGGTAAAGTCGGCACCGCCGATCAGGGCGGCACGTGCTCCGGCGTTGACTCCTTTGTCGGGTCCGCGACGCAGGCCGAATTCCAGAAGGAGGCGTCCACGGCCCCCAGACCGGATACGGGCGGCTTTGGTGGCGATCAGAGTCTGGTAGTTGAGATGGTTGAGGAGGGAAGTCTCCAAAATCTGGGCCATCGCCAGCGGCCCCTGTACGATCGCAATTGGCACATTGGGATGGATTACGCGTCCCTCAGGGATTGCGCGCAACGTCAGGCCGTCGAAATTGCCGTTAACTTCGAGCCATTCCAGGAAGTCATCCGCAAAGATGCGCTCTCCGGTCTGTCCTTTTTGCGAGCGTAAGTATTCCAGATCGGCTGGCCGGAAACGAGCCTGGCCCATCCAATCCAGGAGCCACTCAAGCCCAGCGCTGATGCAGTAACCGGCCTTGTGGTTCCCATAGTCTGGATAGCTGCGAAAAAAGTAATCGAACTGTGCCTTGCGTTTGTGCAGGCCCATCCGGAAATACAATTGGGCCATGGTCAATTGATATTGGTCAGTAAACAGGATACCTTCAGCAAGTTGTTGATCATTTTTATTCATAGGTAAACCTCTTTTGTTGGAATTCTTCAGCCCAGAATACGGCTGCAATCGTTTACGGGTGTTCCAGATTGTATATCAATTTACGAGTTTGTGCTCTGATAAGCGCTCGAACAAATTGGAATCAATTACAATAAATTAGAATGCACCCTATCAATTCTCTATCCCTTGCTCCCAATGTAAACGTTTGGCTGGCGAATACGCATCATCCGCGCGTGTTACATGTCTTTAATCATGCCTGTAATCTGATCAACGAGCGCAGGGAGGTCTTATCCATTGTCACTCCACAAATCGGAAACGGACCGTTCAACCTTGTTATTGAAGATGACATTTTATTTTCTGAAACTCTACCTGCACGATCTCTAATTTCAATTCGTTCCGATCAACTGGATCTTGGTGATTTGAATATCAGTACAGACAAGGCGAGACTTTGGTCCCCACGTCCCGATTGGGAGATGTTACATACCAGAAGAGATAAAATTCTTAATCGAATTACGTCACTACGAGCCCCAACAGGGGCTATGCGACGAGAGTTTGGGATTGCTTCGTCACAAAGTACGTTCCTCGCAATGACATTGCCGCTTCCTAATTGCCAATCTCTAAGCCTCGATTTCACCTCCGCGCTTGCCAACAGCGACAATTCCTCCGCTCCCAAACAAACATCCAAACTGGCAGGTTTAGGTGTCGGTCTCACTCCTGCAGGCGACGACTTCATACTCGGTGCAATCCTGGCAGTATGGATCATTCATCCACCTGAAATTGCGAGTGTACTTGCTGAAGAAATCGCGAACACTGCCGCGCCATTGACCACATCACTTTCGGCGGCGTGGTTAAAGTCCGCGGGTAAAGGGGAAGCGGGAATCTTATGGCATGAGTTCTTCGACGCGTTGGTTTCGGGCGATGCAGCCAGTGTCCAATTAAAAATTGTCAAATTGCTGTCGGTCGGTGAGACTTCTGGATCTGACGCGCTGGCCGGATTCCTGGGAACATTTTTCTCTTTCAAAGAACGTATAATTGAATAATGTCCTTCCTAAACACATTTACCGAGAACGTTCGCTTATATCCCGACAAAGTTGCGCTGGAATTTATTGACCCACCCCTTCAACGCATTACGTATGCCGAACTGGACAAGTTGGTTGACCGAACAGCAGGCTATTTACATAGTCTAGGAGTGCAACCCGGTGACCGTGTCGCTTTGCAACTTTCCAAATGCCTGGAGTTCATCCTTCTGCATCTGGCGACCGTGCGATTGGGGGCTATAACCCTGCCGCTCAACCTGGCTTATCCGCCTGATGAATTGAAGTATTTTCTTGAAGACTCAGGTGCAAAACTATTCTTCGCGCTCGAGTCATCAAAAGAAAAAATACAAGCAATCTTTCCAAGCTCATCCGATTTGCAGGAATGTGTCTTTCTTGATCCTGCCGAGCCAGACAAGTTCCAATCTCTAATTACCAGTTACCAAAAGCATGGTCTCGATACGAGCGAGAAGGACGCTCGCTCTACTCGACCAACGGAAAAACCACCAATTCTCAATGCCCAAGATACCGCCGTCATCATCTATACCAGCGGTACTACGGGGCGTCCCAAAGGCGCAGAGATTACGCATGGGAACCTGATTTCAAACCTCGAAGCTTTACTTGAAGCCTGGGGTTGGCAGCCAGATGATGTACTTCTCCATGTTTTACCAATCTTCCACGTCCACGGACTTTTTGTCGCTTTGCATGGCGCGTTGTACGCAGGTGCGACCGCATTATTGATGCGTGAATTTGACCCGCACAAAACGCTGCAAAACCTTGTCGAAAGGCAATGTACGGTTTTGATGGCTGTCCCAACCATACATCGCCGTTTACTGGATGTGCAGGATGCCAAAGGATTCGATCTCTCTCATGTCCGACTGATCACTTCCGGCTCAGACCGCCTGCCTGATGAAGTCTTCACAGGCTTTCAGGATACCTTCGGTCATACCCTGCTCGAGCGTTACGGCATGACCGAAACGGGCATGAACTGTTCCAATCCCCTGCATGGCGAGCGGCGCATCGGCTCGGTTGGCCATCCGCTCCCCGGCGTGGAAGTCAGAATCGCGGATTCGGAAACAGGAGAAATCCTTCCTGATGGAGAAATCGGGGATGTGCAACTGCGTGGTCCCAACGTATTCAAGGGCTACTGGCAACAGCCGGAAAAGACCGCCGAATCATTTACCCTCGATGGCTGGTTCAAAACCGGAGACCTGGGATTCCACGAAAAGGATGGGTACATCACCCTGTGCGGTCGCTCAAAAGATTTGATCATCAGTGGCGGCCTCAACATATATCCGCCTGAGGTGGAACGCGTGCTGATCGAGCATCCTGCCGTCAATGCCTGCGCGGTAGTCGGTTGTCCTGACGATGAGTGGGGAGAACGAGTCACAGCCGTGGTGGTCCCTAACAAAGCGGAAGCAGCAACCGGTGAAGAATTGATCCGCTTCTGTCGTGAGCGCCTCGCGCCGTATAAATCTCCCAAGGCCGTTGTCTTCAAAGATGACTTACCGCGCAACGCAATGGGCAAGGTTCAAAAGGCGGAGTTGCGGAAGACTGTTTGCGCACCAGGCCAATAAATATGGCGCTTTTGACTTTATAATGAGCCAATGCCGAGGACCCGCTTTCCAACAAAAACAATCCCCCTCGCTTTTTTCGCCCTGACAATCCTGGCCTACGGCCTGATGCTGCCGTGGACAGGTTTCTATTGGGATGATTGGCCGTTTGCCTGGATCGCAAAATTCCTGGAGCCGGCCGAGTTCTTCCCGGCATTTGAACCTTTCCGTCCTTTCCTCGGCCCGATCTTTTTCGGGACCACAAGCCTGCTCCCGCCAAATCCGCTCTTGTGGCAATCCCTGGCTTTGCTCCTTCGTTTCGCGTTAGGTTTATCCGCCTGGTGGATATTCAAGATCATCTGGCCTGAAGCCAGATGGCAAACCCTGACCGCCGCGCTGTTATTTCTGGTTTTTCCTGGATACAGCCAGCACTGGGTGGCCTATACCCACATCAATCAAGAGTGGATCCCCTTTCTGTTTTATATTCTCTCATTCGGGTTCACTGCCAAGGCGTTTCGCAACCCGGACAGGTCACGGCGTTTTTCCACTCTGGCCCTGGTTCTCCTGGTCCTTGGTGTTTTTCCTACCGAATATTTTGCCACACAAGAGCCGCTGCGATTTCTGTTCCTTTGGGCGCTCGTCGCTGAAGAGACAACTGGCTTCTGGCCGCGTATCCGTCGCATACTGAAATGGTGGTGGCCGTATCTATTGGTCTGGATTGGGAATGCGGCCTGGCTGGCCTACTATTACAGGTTCGGGGCATATGCTTCATATAGTGTATCCACCTCCGGGCAAATCTCATCATCAGGTTTTCTCATTTCCATGGCCGATGCGCTCTGGAAGGCGGGACTGTACAGCTGGGGGCAGATCCTGGTGCTGTCGGCGCGTTCGTTTGGCAACCCATCCACGCTGCTGAGTTTGGGAATGATCCTGATCAGTTTTGTGCTGATTGCACTTTATTTGCGGTATCTGGAATTATCGGAGGCCAATCGGACTTCAAAGTCTCTTGACTTTGGAAATATGCATCATCACTCCTTGCCAACATCGGGAGATGTTGGAGTCCATACAAAATCCCATTGGGGATGGCAGGCTATGATCTTTGGTCTGATCGGGATTCTGATCGGGCGTGTGCCCTCCTGGGCGGCGGGCCTGCCCTTGACCTTGCAATCCATTGACGACCGTTTCATGATATCGATGATGATCGGCGGCAGTCTGTTCATGGCCGGGCTGCTGGAACTGGTCTTCAGGAAAAGCCGTGTCAAAATATATGTGATCTCGTTGGTTGTGGCTCTGGGTGTAGGGCAGCAGTTCTATACGGCCAATGATTTTCGCCGCGATTGGACGCGCCAGCAGGAAATTTTCTGGCAGATGGCCTGGCGCGTTCCGGGGTTGGAACCGGGGACGGTCATCCTGACCCACGAATTGCCCCTGCGCTATGAAACGGACATGGGCCTGACCGCGCCCTTGAACTGGATCTATGCGCCCGAATACTCAGGCGGGGAACTGCCCTATGCGTTGCTCTATACCCGCACGCGGCTAGGCGGAGATTCGTTGCCTGCCCTGGATCCGGGGCAGGCAATTTCTTTCAACTATCGAACGGTCGATTTCGCAGGCTCCACCTCCCAGGCTGTGACGATCATCGTGTCGCCTAATGCCTGCCTGCATGTATTGGATCCTGTCTATACCGGCGGTGACACCTACGAACGCCAGCCGCGTTTCCTGCGCGATGCCATCCCGCTTTCAGACCCATCACTGATTATTGCGGAGGCTGCGTCACCGGTCTTGCCCGCTGCGCTTTTCGGGAAAGAACCGCCACATGAATGGTGCTACTATTTTGAAAAAGCTGAACTGGCCCGCCAGTCTGGCAATTGGAAAAGGGTCGTAGCATTGGGAAATGAAGCCCGCGCACAGGGATTTCTGCCCGGCGATGCGTTGGAGTGGCTGTCATTTATTGAAGGATATGTCATCATGGGCGACTACCAAACCGCCAGGGAATTATCGATTTTAGCGTATCAGGATGATTCGCGTCCGCGCAAGGGGTTATGCCACACGTGGAAACGCATCCAGACCAAGGGGCGGGGATGGGAGGAGGTTGAAAGCCTGTCATCTGAGATGCTGGAAAAGTTCGCCTGTCCTCGCTGACAAATGGTTCTGATTGGCTATCCGAAGCGTCTTGACGCTTTAAACGGTATGTGCTACCATCGCTCGTGATAGCATGGAAAGAATCGAGGAGAAGTCTCATGGCAAACCGTAAGCAAAGTGTGATTCTGTTCAGTCTGTTAGCATTGACTGCGATCATCGTTTCAGCATGCACACAACCCTATTCGACCGTGCCACTGGATACGCCAGCGGCAGAAGAAACAAGTCTATTTGTTTCACCATTTCCTACGTCAGACAACCCGATGGCGATGGTAGAAGAGCTTTCGACAGGCACTGCCCTGGCTGAGACGGCTGCTGCCCTGACCGCCGGTACGCCGTTGGCGACGCAACAAGGAGCTGGCACGGAGATCACACCAGACAGCGGTGCCACGGATATGCCAATGGATTCGGCAACCGCAACTGCGACTCCCCCGCTCAGCAGCGCTTCCCCCATTGCTTCACAACAGGCCCCCACAGTTGTTGTCAATGCCCCGGGAACATACACCCTGCAAAAGGGTGAACATCCTTATTGTATCGCCCGGCGCTTCAACGTGAATCCGGACGAATTGCTGGCGCTAAGTGGCCTGACCAGAGATCAGGCATATAGCCTTGCGACCGGAACTGCCCTGAATATTCCGCAGACGGGCAATCCATTCCCCGGTACACGCGCGCTACGGACACACCCGGACACATACACAGTTGCAGATGCTACCATGACAGTATATGGTGTGGCCTGCGCCTATGGCGATGTGGACCCGGCTTCGATTGTTCAGGCAAACACCGGTATCTCCCTCGGCTCTGCACTGACCGTTGGTCAGCAAATCAGTATTCCGTAGAATAAATCGACGAAATCAATGCCCAGGCAGTAACATTGCCTGGGCATTTTTCATTACAAAGTGCTGTGTAAATATTTGAACTGCAATCCGGTGACCTACCACTGCGTCTTCGCGCAGCGAACGGTGGAGATTTCCAAAGAGCCAAAATGCAAGAAGGATTAAAAAGGAGTAAACTGGTATAAACTGCTTCGAATTGAGCGTGCTTTTTGCAGGAGACGATAATGCCCTTCGAATTAATAAAATCTGAAGTTTTAATGAAAGGTCGCGCCTTTGCCATTCGCCGGGATCACCTGAAGACACCGGATGGACACGAGACAAAATTCGAGATCATCGAACATGGCGGCTCCGTGGTCATCATTCCGGTAGATGAAAACGGGAATGTGCTGCTCGTGCGACAGTACCGCCATGCCACGGGAGGCGACTTGCTGGAATTGCCCGCCGGAACGCTGGACGATGGCGAAGCACCTGAGGTCTGCGCGGCACGCGAGATCCGTGAGGAAACCGGTATGGCTGCAGAAAAGCTCACGAAGGTGGGTGAGTTTTACCTGGCACCCGGCTATTCAACGGAATTTATGGTTGTTTACCTGGCAACTGGCTTAAGCGATAACCCGTTGGATGCGGATGACGACGAATTTCTGAGCGTGGAGACCATCCCGGTAACGGAAGCAATTAAAATGGCGGAAAGAGGCGATATCCCGGATGCCAAATCGCTGGCAGCCTTTTTTCTGGCAAAAGCATCTCTTAAAAAGTGGTTGTAAAAATCAGTCCCGTTTCTTCTGAAGCGGGACTTTTTTTCGGTGCCTTTTTCGAAATGTGTATGCCCATTTTGATTAATACTAATATTGTCCGAAATATGACAACTCGCAGGGGTATTCAGGTCATAAATAACTAACACGTTTTAGCGTTGGGGGACTAAACTTGTACGGATGATTAGTCAAAATTCTTAGTCGTGATAAAATTCACAGTTGGACATTTGTCAGGCCGCACAGGCCTGTTCTACCAAAGGAGTACGTAATGAAAAGACCGGTAACTACCATTGACGGCAATGAGGCAACTACCTCGGTTGCCCATCGCTTAAACGAAGTGATCGCCATTTACCCGATCACGCCCTCCTCTCCCATGGGTGAATTTGCGGATGATTGGTCTGTAAAGCACAAGGCAAACCTGTGGGGAACCGTTCCCCTGGTGTACGAAATGCAGTCGGAAGGCGGCGCTGCCGGTGCTGTACACGGCGCTTTGCAGGCCGGCGCATTAACCACTACCTTTACCGCCAGCCAGGGCCTGCTGTTGATGATCCCCAACATGTACAAGATTGCGGGCGAGTTGACCAGTACCGTTTTCCATGTGGCGGCGCGCTCCATCGCAGCCCAGGCGCTCTCGATCTTCGGCGACCATTCCGACGTGATGGCCACCCGGCAGACAGGCTTCGCCCTGCTGGCATCCGGCAGTGTGCAGGAAGCACACGACTTTGCCGCCATCGCACAGGCTGCGACGTTGAAATCACGCATCCCGTTCCTGCATTTCTTCGACGGCTTCCGTACCTCTCATGAAGTGACCAAAATCGTTCAACTCCTGGACGAAGATCTGCGTGCGCTGATCGATGATGATCTCATCCGTGAACATCGCGCTCGCGGCCTGACCCCCGATCGACCTGTATTGCGCGGCACAGCCCAGAACCCGGACGTGTTCTTCCAGGGCCGCGAAACGGTCAACCCGTACTACACCGCTACCCCCGGCATCGTCAAGGAAGCCATGGACAAATTTGCCGAGATCACAGGCCGTAAGTACGAGGTCTTCCAGTACAGTGGACATCCTGAAGCCGAGCGCGTGGTCGTGCTGATGGGTTCCGGTGGCGAGACTGCCGAGGCGACCGTCAAATACTTAGCCGAACAAGGTGAAAAAGTCGGTACGATCCGTGTGCGACTGTACCGCCCGTTCGCCAATGAACTGTTCGTGGAAGCGCTGCCGAAATCGGTCAAATCGCTGGCCGTGCTCGACCGCACCAAAGAACCCGGTGCAGGCGGCGAGCCGCTCTACTTGGACGTGGTCAATGCACTGGTTGAGACCGGTAACGCAAACATTAAGGTCATCGGCGGACGCTACGGCCTGTCATCCAAGGAATTTTCGCCAGCTATGGTCAAGGCCGTTCTGGACGAGTTGAACAAAGACAAGCCCAAGAACCACTTCACGATCGGCATCAACGACGACGTCAGCCTCACCAGCCTGGACTTTGACCCGTCCTTCTCGGTGGAGCATCCTGAGACAGTACGTTGTGTATTCTTCGGGTTGGGCTCAGACGGTACAGTCGGTGCAAACAAGAACTCGATCAAGATCATCGGCGAAGAGACCGATAACTACGCCCAGGGTTACTTCGTGTACGACTCGAAAAAATCCGGCCAGATGACCATCTCGCATCTACGCTTTGGTCCCAAACCTATCCTGGCTCCCTATCTGATCCAAGACGATCAAGCCAACTTCGTAGCCTGCCATCAATACTCCTTTCTCGAGCGTTTCGATATGCTCAAGTATGCCAAACCCGGCGCGGTCTTCCTGCTCAATAGCTTGTACGGACCGGATGAAGTCTGGGATGAGCTGCCGCGCGAAGTGCAGGATGCCATCCTTGAGAAGAATCTCAAATTCTATGTCATCAATGGCTACGATGTAGCTGAAAAGACCGGTATGGGCCAGCGCATGAACACCATCATGCAGACAGCCTTCTTTGCCATCAGCGGTGTATTGCCGCGCGAGCAGTCCATCGAGCAAATCAAGAAGGCCATCAAGAAAACCTATGGCAAGCGCGGTGAGGCTGTCGTGCAACAGAACTATGCGGCGGTGGACAGCACACTTGAGAACCTGTTCGAAGTCGGAGTGCCCGAGAAGGTCACCTCGTCGGCTACGCGCCGCGCTCCGGTATCGGAAGCAGCTCCGGACTTTGTCCGAAACGTGCTGGGACCGATGATCGCCCACAAAGGCGACAACGTCCCTGTCAGCGCGATGCCGGCAGACGGTACCTTCCCCACGGCCACAACACAATGGGAGAAGCGCAATCTGGCACTAGAAATCCCGGTTTGGGAACCCGACCTGTGCATCCAGTGCGGCAAGTGTGTGTTCGTTTGTCCGCACGCCGTCATCCGTCACAAGGTTTACGACGAGAAAGCCCTGGAAGGCGCACCGGATACTTTCAAGCACATGCCCTCCAAGTTCAGGGATCTGGGCGAGGGTATGGCCTATACGGTACAGGTTGCGCCCGAAGATTGCACCGGTTGTACGCTGTGTGTGGAAGCTTGCCCTGTCAAAGACAAAAGCCAGGTGGGACGCCGTGCCATCAACATGGCTCCGCAACCGCCGCTGCGCAAGCCCGAAGCCGAAAACTGGGACTTCTTCATGGACATCCCCGATCTGGACCGGACGCTCATCAACCCCGCTACGATCAAGAACTCGCAACTGCTGAGGCCGCTATTCGAATTTTCCGGCGCCTGTGCAGGCTGCGGTGAAACACCTTATGTGAAGTTGGTCTCGCAACTCTTCGGCGACCGGTCGATTGTCGCAAACGCGACCGGTTGTTCCTCTATCTACGGTGGCAACCTGCCGACCACACCCTGGGCCAAAGACGCAAACGGACGCGGCCCGGCTTGGTCGAACTCGCTGTTCGAAGACAACGCCGAATTCGGCCTGGGCATGCGCCTGACGCTCGACAAGCAAATCGAGTTTGCACGCGAACTGGTCGCCCACTTCAAAGATGAACTTGGCGACGAATTGGCAACAGCCATCCTAGACGCCGACCAATCCAACGAAGCCGGCATCGCTGAACAGCGGGTGCGCGTTGAGCAACTGAAGGCCAAAATCGGGGTGAGCGCAGACCCGCGCGCCAAGGATATGCTGAGCCTGGCGGATGTGCTGGTCAAAAAATCCGTCTGGATTATCGGCGGCGACGGTTGGGCCTACGACATCGGCTACGGCGGTCTCGACCACGTGCTGGCCAGCGGGCGTAACGTCAACGTGCTGGTGCTCGATACCGAAGTGTATTCCAACACCGGCGGACAGGCCTCCAAGTCCACCCCACGCGCGGCAGTCGCTAAATTTGCTATGAGCGGTAAAGGCATGCCCAAGAAAGACCTGGGCCTGATCGCGATGGCTTACGGCTATGTTTATGTAGCCCGCGTTGCCATGGGCTTCAATGATCAGCAAACGCTGCGGGCTTTCCTTGAGGCTGAGGCCTATGACGGCCCATCACTCATCATCGCATACAGCCACTGTATTGCGCATGGCTACGATATGGCCAAGGGCCTTGAGCAACAAAAACTGGCTGTTACTTCCGGCGCGTATCCGGTCTATCGCTACGACCCACGTCTCGTGGACCAGGGCAAAAATCCGCTCACGATTGACTCGAAGGAACCCACCACGCGGCTCGAAGATTACGTTTACAACGAAACCCGCTACCGCATGCTATTGCAAAGCAACGAAGTGCGCGCCGAAAAATTGCTCGATCTGGCCAAGCAGGATAACAAGTCCCGCTGGACGCTCTATCAGCAAATGGCCGCCATGCACTACAATGGCGAGAATGAGGAATAGAGAGCAGATAGTTAGAGAGTAGAGATTGATCTCTACTCTCCATTTCTACTCACTGGAGACAAAATGACCGACCTTACCACTACCTATCTTGGTCTGAACTTGAAGAACCCGCTGGTCGCTTCGGCCTCTCCGCTTTCGAAAAAGGCTGAAAACGCCAAGAGACTGGAAGATGCGGGTGTGAGTGCCATCGTGATGTATTCGCTCTTCGAGGAGCAGATCATCCACGATAGCCTCGAACTGGACCATTACCTGACGCGCGGCACAAATTCCTTCGCCGAAGCCATAACCTATCTGCCCGATATTGACACCTACAACATGGGACCAGACAGGTATCTGGAGCATCTGAGTGATAT
>JBAVJG010000077.1:0-6436 GCA_049687655.1 Anaerolineales bacterium
TTTCATCTTAGCGTCATCTTTGGTTTGTATACTGCCACCATCAAGAACAACGAGGTGAACTGTGAAAAAACAAATCCCTGCTTTTATAGCCGCAATGCTGGTAACCGGCTTTATTGCTCTGGCGATGATCGTAACTAGCGCGAACGCCCTGATGAATAAGAACGGCACGGTCGTTTCGAACGACCCGACCGCAGTTTCTACGAACACCAATGACAATCAGGGGCAGATCGAGCAGTTGCAGGCTCGCATCAACGAATACCAGCAACGTGAAGCTCAATATCAGCAGCTGCTGCAAGAAGACCAACAACAGATCCAGCAATTCCAGGAATTCTTGTCTGCCATGCAACGAGCAGGCCTGATACAGGTCCGTCGCGATGGGACCATCTTGATCAACGCCCGTCGTGGCGGAGATGACGATTAATTTTGGAGGCAATTTGATGAAATTATATAAAGGCTTTTTACACTTTTTGATCACACTTGTCAGCGCATTCGCGTTCCTGACGGGCTGGATAACCCTGGCACACTCACTCAAACCGGCTCAACCGGTCAAGCAGGAAGCGCTGGCTCCCCTGGATCCCTTGCCGCCGGTTGGCCTGGCAAGCGCCCAATCTTCATCAAGCGGACTGCAACTTTTTTCGTCCTCGCCCCGCATGCGCACCCGCTCCGTATTCGTGACTCGAGGTTCATAAATGGGCACTGCTATGGATACCTTCCTCTTCCGCGCCATGAACACCGACATTATCCTGGCCGCCGAGGGAGATTCAAGTCACGTGCAGGCGGGCTTTGAAAAGGCGAAGGGGTATATCGAGGCCAGCGAACGCCGCTTTACGCGTTTCTCTGAAGACAGTGAACTGTCTCATCTCAATCGCTCTGCCGGTAGCTGGTTCCACGCTTCAGCGGATATGACTTTTGTAGTATCCCTGGCAAAGCAGTATGTCGAGCAGACCGGCGGCCTGTTCGACCCGTCCATTTTGCCGAACCTGGAACGGATCGGTTACGACCGCAGCATGGATTTGATCCGTGCGGAGGGTGCTCTGTTGCCTCCTACCCGCTTCATAGGGAGCTCGCACCCTCTGACAGGCTCAGGACAAGGCCTGCTACCGTTGGATGGGCTGTTCATCAACCCGGACAAGAATCTCATCTTCCTGCCCCTCGGTATGCGACTCGACCTGGGCGGCATCGCCAAGGGCTGGATCGCGGAACAGGCGGCTATGGTCCTGGCGGAATATTCCCGGACCTGTCTGGTGGATGCCGGTGGTGACATGTTCATGCTGGGGCTGCCCGAGGGCGAAAGTTCCTGGCAGATCGAGCTTGAAGACCCGTTGAATACCGATCAGTCGCTGACCAGCCTCAACGTCCCGCCCGGTGCGGTAACTACGTCCTCGGTTGTGAAACGAAAATGGATGCAGGGCGAAACATCACGCCACCACCTGATCGATCCGCGTACCGGCGCACCCGCTGAGACGGACTGGTTGAGCGTCACGGTCGTCGCCCCGCACGCGGACATGGCAGAAGTCTTCGCCAAGGCGCTGCTGATCGCCGGTCCGCAGGAGGCAGAAATTGTGGCGCATAATGCGCCGGAAATATCGTATCTCGCAGTTGACCGCGGAGGAAAAATCTGGGGTCCGCTGGAAAGTTTGGAGCTTATCAATGGCTAAAATGACAGCAAATCAAAAAAAGGGGATGATCAACGCCCTGCTATTATCTATCACACTTGTTCTGGGGGCCGGGCTGGCGGCCACGCTGCTACTACTGCCGCAGACTGCGGCTGGACAAAGCGCGCTTATCGGATTGAAACAATTGTTTGCCGCCGACAGCACACAAATCTGGTGGTATGTGACTCGTTCGGCAGGCATCATCGCCTACCTGCTGCTGTGGTTCTCCACCGTCTGGGGATTGGCTGTGCCCTCGAAACTGCTCAACCCGGTTTTGGAGCAGACTTTTACCTTTGATTTTCACGAATTCATTTCGTTGTTGTCTATCGGGTTCACGCTCTTGCACGTTTTCGTATTGATGATTGACCGCTATCTACCTTACACCCCGTTGCAGATTCTGGTGCCGTTTCTGTCACCGTATCGCCCGTTCTGGGTCGGGATGGGCGTGATTGCCTTCTACATCAGTCTTCTTGTGACGGTAACGTTTTATCTTCGCAGCAAGATCGGGGCGAAGACCTTCCGCAGCATTCACGTGCTCAGCCTGCTCGGCTATCTGAGCGTGACCCTGCACGGGCTGTATGCTGGAACAGACTCACCTCTGGCGTCCATGCGGCTGCTGTATATAGGAACTGGGCTGACCGTCATTTTCTTGACAATCTATTGGTTGGGATTGAAATATTTGCAAAAGCGGGAAGCGAAAGAAAAGGCGTTACGACAGCACTTGCGCAGACATATCAAAGCTCACGCTCGCTAAAGAGAGTACTCTTATAGGACTTACGCAGTTCGCAAAAGGGTACCGAAAATAAGGCGGGTGTGCGCAGCACACCCGCCTTATTTTCGAGGTTCTCTCATTTAGCTGCGTAAGTCCTGTCTTGTTTCTACGACGGGGATTTTTCCCCCCAATGGATAGCGATGGTTCCAAACATCAATATTTCAAAGTTTATTCTCTTGAACCCGACAGCGGCCATGCGGACGGTCAATTCCTTGGCCGTCACGAATTCTTCGGTCGAGTCGGGCAGGTAGTTGTAGGCATCTTTGAATCCGGAAAGCAACCCGCCAACAAATGGAATGATCACGTGCATGTGTAGCCAGATGAACGGAGAGAGCAGGTTGCGCTTGGGTTTGGTGGTGTCCAGGATGACAATCCGCCCGCCTGGTTTGAGCGTCCGATATTGCTCTTTTAGCGCCTGCTGGATGTCGCCCACATTGCGCATCAGGAACCCGGAGACAACCGCGTCGAAGGTTTTTTCCTCAAAAGGCAGATTTAACGCGTCTGCCGCGGACCACGGCATGTTCCCATTAAGACCCTGTGCAGGGGTCTGGTTCTGGCCGACTCGCATCATCTCGAGCGTGAAATCCGCTGCGAAAACCTTAACGTCTGGTTGTTGTTTGCGCGCTTCCCGGGCCAGATCGCCGGTGCCTGCGCCCAGGTCAAGTATGCGCGCATCTGATTTTAATTTTGCCTGCCGGATGACCTGCTCTCGCCAATGAACGTCCTGACCGGCGGTCATCAGGCGGTTCATCAAATCATAGCGATGGGCGATGCGTGTGAACATATCCTGCACGTATTTGCCGCGTTCTTTTCCAGTAAGGTGGGTCATAAGGCTCCTCTAAGTTAGGCTATTATAAACGGTGATATACTCGCGAACGTTCGTTTTAATCCGCGAAATCTCGCTAATCTCCGCTAATCGGAGCCTTTGTGGCCAAAACAAATAACTCTCTATCCCGCTTTCAAATCTGGATGCTGGCCACGCGTCCTAAAACTCTGCCTGCTGCGGCATCTGGCGTCATTACTGGAACGGCGCTGGCAATTCGTGATGGACACTTCCGCTTTGGCCCGGCGCTGGCCGCTCTCATTGTCGCGATTTTGTTACAAATCGGCAGCAACCTGGCCAACGACGTCTACGACTACGAGCGGGGTGCGGATGCGGGCGAGCGCCACGGTCCCATGCGGGTAACGCAGGCGCAGCTGCTCACGCCAAAACATGTCAAGGTGGGGATGTGGGTGGTGTTTGGTTTATCGGCTTTGTTGGGTTTGTATCTGGTTTCCGTAGCAGGCTGGGTAGTCATCCTGATCGGACTGGCAGCCATCCTTTCGGCGATTGCCTACACTGGCGGACCATTTCCGTTGGGCTACTATGGGTTGGGGGATTTGTTCGTTTTCATCTTCTTCGGCGTGGCTGCCGTAACCGGGACATATTTCGTGCAGGCCGGCTCGGTCAGTGCGCAGGCATGGTGGATGTCTCTGCCGATTGGCTGGCTGATCGTGAACATCCTGGTGGTCAACAACCTGCGTGATCTTAACGCCGACCGTGCCGCGGGCAAGCATACGCTGGCCGTCCGCTTCGGGGAGCGAGGAACGCGAATTCAATATATCCTGTTGTTGGTTGCTTCCTATTTGTTGCTGCCTGCCCTGGCGTTGTTTGGCATCCTGCCATGGAGCAGTCTGCTGGCCTGGCTATCGTTCCCGCTGGGATGGCGGACATGGCGGATTGTACGGAAGCAATCTGGGCGTCCGCTGAACGCTGCGCTGGCAGGCACGGGGCAGACCACCCTGGTGTACAGCCTGTTGTTCTTTGTGGGGATGGTTTTGGGGTGAAAAATTAGCCACGGAGACACGGAGTCGCAGATTTTTTTACTCTCTGTGACTCGGTGTCTCCTAATTTACGAATTTCCACGGACACAGCCGTTTTTCCATCCAATCCACTGTGAAGTACAATCCCAGACCCAATAAACTCATCGCCAGCACGCCCGCGTACATGGCGGGATAATCCAGCAGCGTGCTGCCGTTGTAATAGATGTAATATCCCAGCCCCTTGCGCGTAGCGAATAATTCGGCGATATACAGCACTGCCACCGCCGTACCCACTGACTGGCGCAGCGCGGTCAGGATGGCCGGTAAGCTGGCCGGCAGGTACACAAAGCGGAACAGCGCCCTACGCCCTGCACCCAGGCTGCGTAAGCTCTGCAACAACTGAGGGGCCAGTCCCGCCGCCTGGTCACGTACCAGCACTACGATTTGGAAAAATAGGATTAGGAAGATGACCACGATCTTGGCCAGGTCACCGATGCCCAGGAAGAGCAATACGACCGGCACAAATACGACTTTTGGAATGGGATATAGCAGATAGATAACAGGGGAGAAGATGCGGTTCAGACGTCCAGACCCGCCGATTGCCAGCCCCGCAGGGACCGCAGTCACCACCGAAAGTATCATCCCCGCCAATACACGCCACAGGCTGGAAGCAAAATGGATTGGCAAATCTCCGCCCAGTTCCCTGAAAAAAACCTCCAACACGACCATGGGTGTCGGTAAGATTGGACGGGCTACCAGCATAGCCCCGACCTGCCAGATAACCAGAATCCCCAGGCTGGCGAGCAACACGTCACGCCGTTTCATAAAACCTTTTTCGGAGACCAACGACTTCGCGAAGCATCCTGAATGGGTCCGTTGTTGGTCTTAAAGTCAGGAGACTTTGGACTCCCTTATGACATCTCATGCGACAACTCCCTTCGCAAAGTCTGGCACAACACTTGATATTCCTTGCTTTCGCGATAATCGGGTTGTCGTACAGACGGGTTTTCGAAAATATGAGCTTCTCTATTCGGTGGCTCTCCTAACAACAAAATCTTTTGCCCCATGGCCGCGGCCTCTTCGATGTTGTGCGTCACGATAACCAGAGTGATGCCCCCTTCGGCGCACAATTCCAAGGTCAGTTGTTGTAAATCGTCACGGATGACGGCATCCAGCGAGGAGAAAGGTTCGTCCATGAGGAGCAGGTCAGGTTGCAAAGCCAAGGTGCGGCCGATAGCGGCGCGTTGACGTTGTCCACCGGAAATCTGGGATGGGTATTTCTCAGCGATGGCCGCAATGCCGAGACGTTCCAGCCAGGGCGTGACATCTCGTTCGGTACGGTAATCTTGTGGGGTGTGGACTCCGTCTGCGCCGTAGAAATTGCGAACTTTAAGTCCCAGCTCGGCATTCTGGCGGACTGTAGCCCAGGGCAGCAAGCCATAATCTTGCAGGATCAGTCCCGTGCGCGGGCGGGGACGGCTCAATGGCTGGCCATCGATCATGATCTGGCCGGACGTGGGGGGCTGCAATCCAGCCAGCAGGTAGAGCAGCGTGGTCTTACCGCAGCCGGATGTGCCGAGAACAGCCCAGGTCTCACTGCGCCGAACGTGCCAGTTAAAATCTTCAAAAATTAGCATCGACTGCGGATAGCCAAAAGATAGGGAGTGGAGTTGGATCATTTTATGGGTAAGGCAGATTATCAATCTGGGCGGAAAGAAGCGGGGTTTATGGAGCTACGGAAGGTAAGCGTCTGTCACCGAGTCCGCATACGAGACATCCGCACTCAGCATGCCTTTATTCTTAGCCCAACTAAGCGCGTCGTTCCATTCACCTTCGGTCGGCACGCCCGCTTCAGGGAAAGGCGGGACCTTGTACGCCTCCAGCAGCGGCGGCGGGACGATATTGGCTTCGCTCAAGATGTCAGTATATTTGGTTGGGTCAGCATTGATTAGCACGCTGGCCGCATCTACTGCAGCCAGGAAATCCTTGATGGCCTGGGGGTGCGCGTCAATAACCTCTTTTCGGAAGGAGTAAATGCTGAAGCCATATTCGGGATAGGCGGAGTCGTCCATAACGATGACTGCGCCGAATTGCACGGCCAGCGCACCAAGCGGATCGGGCAGCGTTCCGGCGGATAATTCTCCCGAAGCCAGCAGCGACATGCGGTCGGGGATCTTGGGCACAGGGATGGTCTTGATCTCGTCGG
>JBAVJG010000078.1:0-1976 GCA_049687655.1 Anaerolineales bacterium
TCCATATCCCTGCCAACAAGCTCAAGATCAGGATTCCGAAACTGGTAAGCAACTGCCAGAGAGGCACTTCTGTCAGGGTCATGCGAAACAGGGTGAAAATAGGTCCAGTAAACGGGAACAGACTCAAGCCCACAGCGGTTGCGCTGTTTGGTGCATCCAGAAGCACTCCCCCGAACCATAGGGGGACCATGCCGAGGAAACCCAGAAATCCGGCCAGTTGTTGAGCCTGCTGGGTATCGCCGGCAATGATCCCAAGTCCGGAAGCAGTGACCGCGTATAGAAAATAACCCGGAACCCCGAGCATGACAGCCCAGAATAACACGCTCCAGGGAATGCTGACTCCCGACAGATCTACATCGCCTGTCAGCAGCAGAATGATTGCGATCACTATGCCGGTCCCCCATACGGCGAGTTGTGTTAAGCTCAACAGGGTCATTCCCAACACTTTGCCTGTAACCAACTGGCTGGTTTCGATGGAGGTGATGATCATTTCCATAGCACGCTGGTCCTTTTCCCAAACGACGGCCGCGCCCATCTGACTGGATGTGAACAAGAGCGCCAGAGCCAGTAAGAGGGCCAGTGCGGCTGGTGTGGCAATTCGAAGGATCAAGGCAGGTCCCTCCTGCACGCTTTCACCGGTATCCAACGATACGAACGTTCGATTCATAGGATCGTCCAGACGTTCCAAGGTCCATTCCGGGGCCTGTGGCAGCATGGCCCGGCGCATGAAAATTTGTAGCCCATTGCTCAGGAACGCGTTGGGTGCTTCTTCTGCATAGTAGCGAGCCTGCTCCCCTTCAAAATATCCACCCGGGATGACCAGGTAGCCGCCAATCTCACCACCCTGGTAGGCCTCTTGTGCTTGAGCCGGTTCATCATATGTTTTCAATTGCAGCGTTTGATCGTCCACAGTAACTTCTTGAATGGAGGTCAGTTGCCCGGTCTGGTCGACAACTCCTACCACCGGTAATGCATCTCCAAATCCCGCGGTGAAGAAGGGAATCGCACCTGCAATCACCATCAGAACAGGTAAACCTAAAGTCAGCATCAAGAATGTGCCGGAACGTACGCGTTGTTTGTACGTTGACCATGCAATCAACCAGATTTTCTTCATGCGCTCTCCTCTTCATCAATTTCGCGTCCAACGACTTGTACGAAGATCTCATCAAGAGAGGTATGCACGCGCTCAAAGCGCTGTACGGTGACATCGGGATTCTTGACCAGATCTTCCAGGATACGTTCAGGGCGCACGCCCTCCTTCAATAGCAGGCGGTAAGAGCCATTCTGCCAGGTAATGGTCTCAACCCCATCTAACTGATCGACCTCACCTTCCAGATTCACCTCAACGGCGTTTCCGGCAAACTGTGTCCGGATTTCATTCAGGGACCCGTACAACATCTGTTTACCGTGATCGATCAAAAGGATGCGTTCACACATCTCCTCCACCCGCTGCATCTGATGGGTGCTCATAATGATGGCCGCACCCCGCTCCTGCATACGGCGGAGCAGTTTCTTGATGATGCGCGTATTAACCGGGTCCAACCCTGAAAAGGGTTCGTCAACGATAATCAAATCCGGTTCGTGCATAGTTGCCGCTACAAACTGGGCTTTCTGATTCATTCCCCGGCTCAGGGCTCCGATCTTACGATCGTGAGTATCCCAAAGTTCCAATTCTTTCAAGTATTCTTCAGCCCGACTAGCGGCGGTTTGCCGGGACAGTCCTTTTAGTTGTCCCAGAAAAACGAGAATATCCAGAAGGATCATGTCATCATACAAACCGCGTTCTTCCGGCAGGTAGCCGATCCTGGCTTTTTTGTCTTCAGACATCGCCCCGCCCAAAATGCTGATCTCCCCACCGTCCGGTTTAATGATATCCAGGATCATCCGGATGGAAGTGGTTTTACCGGCTCCGTTCGGGCCAAGCAAGCCGAAGATTTCCCCAGACCTGACTTCAAAGGACAGGTTGTCGACAGCTT
>JBAVJG010000079.1:0-5471 GCA_049687655.1 Anaerolineales bacterium
CCGAAGCGCTGCGAGAAGACTTCGATGGCCTGCTTGCTGGCGACCAGCGCGCCTTCGCCCGCATTTCTATAAATGGGGAAAAAATAGCTGGAAATCCTGACATCCTCTACCTTCAAGCTGGCGACCTCGAAATCTCGGCTGGCGGAGAGCGCGAATATACGGCCTGCTGTCAATGTGTAGCGTGTGTATTCACCGTTGGATTCCGGCGCGCCGCTGGCGGCCACAATGGGAGCATTATCGGGATTCACGAACTTGAGATCTACGATGAAGTCCGCCAGTGGATAGACGAGATATTCCCCATGTGACCAGGGTTCACGGATGGTCCACTCCCCGTCCATGAATGGGACAACGAAAGGGTACCAGTTGGTCAGATTGGTTTGCAGATCGCCGTAGCCAAAGATGCGGGCGCGCAGGCTTTGGGCCTGGTCGGCGTAGGGCAGGGACAATCCGTAGCGCAGATGGAGTTCCGAAACGGAGGCAGGTTCGAGCGGAGTCGGAAGCGGGATGGCCAGACGATGTCCAACGAGAGCGAAGTCGGTCACAGGAATTCCGTCCACAAAGATACTCGCAAGTTGAAAACAGTTCGGCCAGAGATTAGCAGCGATGGCCAACGTCAGGGATGCGAGACTCTCGTCAGTGTGATTTGGATAAAGGATGGTCTCATCCACGCTGACGAAATGACGGTCGTAGTCGAATATTGTGTTGAGCGTATAGATGGGACGCGGGGGAATGGGAACGGGGGTGGAAGATGGTTCGGTTGGAGTGTCGGTGGGGAACGGTGTAGAAGTGTTGGTGGGAACTGGCGTACCAGTGGCGAGGGGAGTTGGGGAGGAACTCTCAAGCGGGGATAGGCAGGCGGTTAGGAGCAGAATAAATATGGTGAGGGCGATGTGTTTTCGTTGCATGATACCTTTCCCGCGTAAGTGTCAGTGCCAGACGCTTATGTAATTGCCTTTGATTTCCAGCCCTTCTGCAAAACGCTGCGGGCGATAGATCGAAATATCCACGGTCTTGGATTCCCCATCCAGGATGAGTTCGGACATGCACAGTCCAATCGCAGGCGCGATCTTGAATCCCGTGCCGCTCATACCGCATTGCAGATAAAATCCCTCCGGCCCTGCCTGACCGAGCAGGGGATGCTGATCGGGCGTGATGCCGTCGTAGCCGCCGTGCGCGGTGTGCAGGTAGCCATTTTCCATAGCGGGTATGCGCTGGCAGATGCGTTCGATAGCGCGCTCGACAAAGCCTTTGCTGGCATGATCGGTGTCCCCTTCGGGTGAATCGCCCAGCGGATTGCCGTCTTCGAGACCGACCAGGGTCAGTCCCCCGGATTCGGGGCGGAAGTACATCTCGTTGGGGAAGTCGATCGCAGCAGGGTGACTCAACCCTACCTCTTTCGGCCTGCCCACGAACATGATGTCGTGCCGCCAGGTTGTAAGAGGAATATCAAGCCCGACCATGGCGTTGATTTTATCCGCCCATGGACCGGCCGCATTGACCACCACAGGCGCGAAGAACTCGCCCTGCGATGTGTTCAAGCCTTTCACCTTTCCGCTTTCCGCGATCATGCCAGTCACGGCACAATCCTGTGCGATGCGCGCGCCTTTTTCTTTGGCAGCAGCCATCAAGGATGCAGTCGTAGAGGTCGGGTCAGCGTAGCCGGATTCAGGTTCGTAAGCAGCGACGTCAAAGTCATCTGTCACAAAGGATGGGACCAGCCGTTTGACGTCCTCGGCGGAGATCAGAAAGGTCGGGATGTCAATCTCCTGGTTCATAGCAGTGTTCTTGCGTAGTGCATCTTCATGTTCGCGCGCCACGATCTGGAGAAAGCCTGTACGGGTGAAGCCTGACTCCCCTCCGACCCGTTCAGCCCAGTTTTTGAAATATCCAAATGAGACCCATGCCAACTCCGAATCCTGACGCACATCGTAGTGCATGCGCACCATGCCGCTCGAACGGCCAGTCGCGCCGGCGCCGATGAAATTTTTCTCCAACACAAGCGCTTTGACTCCACGCTGCGCCAGGTAAAAAGCCAGGCTGGCTCCCTGTATGCCCGCACCGATGATAATGACATCTGCTGTGTTTGACATATTTCACTCCATAATTTTAGGCAGGAGTTACGCAGTTGAATGTGTGAGAGGACTGCGTAAGCCCTATTAGGTAGTCATAATTTCTATCCACAATATTGGATCGCGCTCTCCGCTAGAACGTACGCCAGATCGAACACCGATTCCATCTCGACCCACTCCTCTGCGCTGTGCAGGCCATACCCCTTTGGCCCCAACAGGACGGTTTCCATGCCCGCCTCCGCGATTAAAGCGGCATCCGTCCAGAAGGTCTGTCCGATATGTTCAGGATGATGACCGAGACGTTCGTCCAGGATCTTGTCCATGACCTGGATAATTTCCGCATCAGACGGGACCTCAAACGGTTCCCGCCAAAAGGTGGCTTTGACAGTGGCCTTGAAACTTGAGTCGCCCTCCGCTAGCCGGTCGATGATTTCCTGTAACTCGGCCTGCGTCCCCTCGACAGTTTCACCCGGTACGATGCGCCGCTCGATGGTCAGCTTGCAGCGTTCGGCATATTTACTGATCTCTGTCCCACCCTGGATCAGCGCCGCATGTAACGACGGCGGACCTACCAGTTCGTGCCCTTCACGCTGTAATAATTCCTGCTCCAGTTTCTCCAGTTCGGCCAAAAAGCGTCCCATACGCATGTTGGCGTCGATGCCCTCCGCGTAGCGGCTGCCATGCGCAGCGCGACCGATGGTCTCCACCTCGAACCAGATGAATCCGCGATGCGCGCGGCACAGATGCATATCTGTTGGCTCGGTGACGATGGCGCCGTCAGCCTTGAACTCTTTGACCAGCGCCTCCGTCCCAATGCTGCTGTGCTCCTCGTCCGCTACTGCGGTGATGAGCAGGTCGCCATGCAGACGGATGCCCGCATCCACAATAGCTTTTGCAGCGGCGATCATCGCGGCCAGGCTGCTTTTCATATCCTGTGAGCCGCGCCCGTACATGCGGCCATCCTGCAGTTCACCGCCAAACGGATCGATGGTCATCCCCTCCACCCCGACCGTGTCCAGATGTGCGTTCAAAAGCAGTGAACGTCCGCCGCCAGAGCCTTTCAACACGCCGACCACGTTTACGCGACCGGGAGCGATCTCGCTGGTGGTGACATTTAGCCCGAGTTCTCTCAGGTTTTCGGCCACGTATGCGCCGATCTCTGCTTCACCCTTGCCATCAGGGGTAAGGGATGGATTGATCGAGTTGATCTGGATCATTTCTTGCGTCAGTTTGGTGAGATAGGGTTCGTCGATTGTGATTGTCATAAATACTCCGGTTTCTTCTGGTGGTTGAGTAGGCCGAAGGCCGTATCGAACCACATTGCTCTATTTCTTCTTGCAACTTGTTGGTTTCGATACTCCGCTACGCGGTACTCAACCAACGGGTTACTTTAACGCCATCTCCACCCCGGCCACGGCATGGATATAGGTGGTATCGAACAGCGGCACGCGGCTGTCTTCGACTTTGACCAGCAAGCCAATCTCTGTACAGCCCAGGATGATGCCCTGCACGCCTTCCCCAATCAACTTGTCGATGATTTGCTTGTACTGCTCGCGTGATTTGGCCTTGATCTCTCCCAGCACCAATTCAGCATAGATGATGCGATGGACAATCTCGCGATCTTTCGCTTCGGGGATGAGCACTTCCAGGCCATGTTTTTCGACCAACCGCCCGCGGTAGAAATCTTCTTCCATCGTGAACTTCGTTCCCAGCAGGCCAATTTTATTTAACCCCTGCGCTTTGATAGCATCGGCGGTTGCATCAGCGATGTGCAGCAGAGGTATGCCTATGGCATTTTCGACCTCATCTGCCATTTTGTGCATCGTATTGGTGCAGATGACCACAAAGTCCGCGCCGCCGTTTTCCACATGATGCGCAGCCTCGATCATAGCCTGCGTGGCTTCGTCCCAGCGCCCGGCATGTTGCAGAGCTTCGATCTCGGCGAAGTCAACAGAATACATCAGGCTTTGGGCCGAGTGCAGCCCGCCCATTTTTGCTTTCACCGTTTCATTGATGATGCGATAATATTCGATGGAAGATTCCCAGCTCATTCCTCCGATCATGCCGATGGTTTTCATGCTGTTCCTCCGTTGTCAGATGTCATTGCGAGCCGCCGTAAGCGACGTACCCTTTCGGGCACTTTGGCAATCTCCTCAGTACAAAAGCATTTAGAGAATTGGGAGATTGCTTCGTCGGGTTTCACTCTCCTCGCAATGACATAAGTTATGTAATTCTCGTAATGATCGTATTGGTTGCCCCCGCTTCTTTCAGCGCCCTGACAACTGCTCCCGCTTTACTGGCCTGTGCCAGCGCGATCATATTGCCTCCGCGACCTCCGCCAGACATCTTTGCGCCTAATGCGCCACCCTCGCGGGCGGCTTCCACCAGATGGTCAAGCTCAGGCGACGAAACCTTTATGCTGCGCAGCATGGCATGGTTTTCGTCCATCAACGGACCGAGACTCTCTGACATGCCTGTCTCGATCAATTGGCGGGCTGTCTTGGCGATGCTCCCTATAGCTGAAAAAAGTGTTTCGTAACGTTCTGTTTTTTTGTGATGCTGGATGCGCACATCGCGAACAGAATCTTTTGTGGAAGCCGGGATGCCCGTATCTCCGATCACGATCGTGAACGGGTACTTGACTCGCAATACCTCGATCGGCTGATCCTTGACAAAATAAACCGGCTTTGCGTAGGTGACCACAGAATTGTCGATGCCCGATGGCGTGCCATGATATAGCTTCTCGGTTTGGAAAGCCAATGCGCTGACCTGCTCATCTGTCAGATCCCTCTGCAAATGTTTTGCCAGGGCGCGGATGATGGCGACTGACACAGCTGCGCCGGATCCAAGTCCCGAAGCGACCGGGATGCTCGAACGGATCAGGACGACCACGCTGGAGAGTGTGTCCACTTCCAGTGCGTGGAGGGTATTTCGGACGGTAGCAGCCAGCGGGTGTGTAGGTGCGAGAGCATCCAGTTTTTCGTTCAGTTGAATGTTGGGCGCATTAATGCGAATCCCGGGGCTGAAGATTCTGTCGATCCGTACTTCCGCTTCCACCTGCGTTACGGGCACAGCTAATGCCGGTTGACCGTACACAACGGCGTGTTCTCCAAACAGGATGATCTTCCCGGGCGCGGAGGCTTTGCTCATGAGATGTAGAAAACTACCAGCACGGCTAACCCCCATAGCACGAGTGCGAATTGCAGCGGGCGATCAGAAAGCACCAGTTCTTCGGGCGCGCTGCCGGTCCCCTTGACTTGCAACAGGTATTGGTAACGAAAAATGCCATAGATGATGAAAGGGATGGTCAGCATCATGGCATAGTTCTCAGGCAGATTGGGCGCCGAGAATGTGTACAGGCTGTAAGTGATGATGGTCATGCCCGAGACCAGCGTGATGAGC
>JBAVJG010000080.1:0-3021 GCA_049687655.1 Anaerolineales bacterium
ACATGGAAGAACGTCTACACCAGCGCGTTATCGGCCAGGAAGAAGCCGTCAAGGTTGTGTCGAACGCTGTACGGCGCGCCCGTGCCGGTCTGCAAGACCCCGACCGGCCACTGGGATCGTTCATCTTTCTCGGACCGACTGGAGTCGGCAAGACCGAACTAGCCCGTTCGCTGGCGCACTTCCTGTTCGACGATGAGCGCGCCATGGTGCGTATCGACATGTCTGAATACCAGGAGAAGCACACCGTCAGCCGCATGATCGGCGCCCCGCCAGGATACGTCGGCTACGACGAAGGCGGCCAACTGACCGAGGCCGTGCGCCGCCGCCCGTACAGTGTGGTGCTGTTTGACGAGATCGAGAAGGCGCATCCCGAGGTCTTCAACGTCTTGTTACAACTGCTCGATGACGGCCGCCTGACGGATGGTCAGGGTCGCACGGTGGACTTCCGCAATACGGTCGTGATTATGACCTCCAACCTGGGCAACCAACTGTGGGAAGGCGGCAAAACCGTCACGCGTGATGAGATCGTGCGCGTGCTGCAGGGGCATTTCCGCCCCGAATTCCTGAACCGGCTGGACGAGATCGTGGTCTTCCACCCGCTGCGTAAGGAGCATCTGGCGGGTATCATCGATATTCAACTGCAGCGCGTCAACAAGCTGCTGGCTGACAAGGGCTACCATCTCGAAGTCATCGAGGCCGCCCGCGAATATCTGGCTGAAGTCGGCTACGACCCGGACTTCGGCGCCCGCCCGCTCAAACGGACTATCCAGCGCGAACTGCAAGATCCGCTGGCGCTCAAGATCCTATCCGGCGAATTCCACGAAGGCGAGACCATCAAGGTGGAGCGCGGCGAGGAAGGGTTGACCTTCACGGCAGATGAGCCGGTAATCGAAGGCGAAAAAATAGCATAAAACCTGTACTGTTCCCATTCAGACCAAAAGCCTCACGGATTCCAATATTTCAGCCGTGAGGCTTCTTATTGCATTAATCGCGACTTTTCAGGACTCTCCGTGAAATAGTCCAGAAATCCAAATCGTGCTTATCAAATCTGAAATGGAGTAAAATCTCCTTATGGAGAAAGAAACACAGGAACTTGTGCGCCAGTCCAGCCTGTTTAAGGATGTCAACCCCGATGTTTTTGTGCAGGTTCTGGAAGCCAGCACGCCACGTTCCGTGGAGGAGGATGGTTTTTTCTTCATGCAGGGTGATCCGGCCACCCATGCTTATGTGCTGGTACAAGGCAGGGTCAAAATGATTCAAATCACACCCACCGGGCAACAGATTACAATGCGCATCATGACACCCGGCCAGACCTATGGCGGGATCGCGCTGTTAAACCCTCGTGCAGGTTATCCGGCTACAGCGCAAGCTGTGCAGGATAGCATTGCCCTAGCCTGGGACACAGACCACCTGCGCAATCTGGTAGAAAAAGATCCATCCATCTCGCTCAACGTGATGGGCTTGATGCATGGTTACATCTCTGAACTGCAAGAACGCCAGAAAGCATTGGTCACCGAACGGGTGGAACAGCGCATTGCCCGCATCCTGCTTAAATTAGCCGCACAGTCTGGCAAAAAGATTGACGATGGCGTATTAATCGATCTGCCGATCACCCGCCAGGATATCGCTGAAATGAGCGGTACCACTCTCTATACAGTCAGCCGAACTCTGAATGAATGGGAACGCAGCGGCTTGCTCGAAATTGGCAGGGAAAGGGTGGTCATTTGCGAACCGCACGGATTGGTCAGTATCGCGGATGAGCTCATCGAACGATAACCAATTGCCAGTAACTGGCCCGGTGCAGAAATGCGGCACCGGGCTTTTTTTGTCCCCTCCTTGCGCCAGCGCAAAGACAAAGTTCACTTCTCTCGATATGATGGTATCAAACACATATGCCGTCTCCCGGCATTTCAAACCTTAAAGGAGTGAATCATGAAAATTTTCAAATATATTGTCAGCATATTTGTACTCGGGATCTTACTGGTCTCCTGCGTGCCACCCAATCCGGCAGTAGTCAATACCGAATATGTGCTGACCACTGATATGCGAGAGGGTAAATTCGTTTTCCTGGGTGTCAATGAGGATATCAACGGCGCTGTCAATCCGGCTTTACATGCACAACCGGGCGAGAAGATTACTGTAGTTCTGGTCAACAGTGGTCATGGGCAACACGATATCGTCTTCCCGGAACTTAACGTCAAATCTAATACGATTGACCAGCAGGGCGAAACGACTTCAGTTACATTTACAGTGCCTGATAAAGAAGTTGCATTGACATATCGGGATACGACCCATGCCAGGCTCGGAATGAGCGGGGTCTTGCTGGTTGGCAATGTGGCGGCAACACAAGCCAATTCGGCCAGTGAAGTATCAGCGGTTCCGTCCACAGGTGTGACTGTTGAATATACCCTCGAATCTGCGCTGGCGGACGGAAAGATGATCTTTCTTGGCAAGGGTGGCGACATAGATGGAAAAGCCAATCCCGAATTGAAAGTAAATCCTGGGGATCACGTAAGGGTGACCCTGATCAGCGGTGAAGGCGCAACGCATAATATCTTTTTTGAAGATTCAAATGTCCAGTCTGAGGATGTGGTTGGTCAGGGAAACAGCGTCGTTCTCGAATTCGACGCGAACCAGGAAGGGACATTTGCATACTATTGCAATATTCCCGGACATCGCCTGGCCGGCATGGAAGGCAAATTCATTGTTGGATCAGGTATCTCCACAACGGCAAGTGAGTCCGGAAACAGTTACGCTGGTACTGGAGCGACGGAAAGCATTTCAGTTTCTACAGGACCAGCCAATGTGGATGCAGTGGATATCACCCGCGATCCAACCGACATCCCCGCCCCGATCGGCAACCGTGGGCCCGAAAAAGTACGAGTTGATCTGGAAACGGTCGAACTCCCAGGACTTTTGGCAGACGGTACCACTTACACCTACTGGACGTTCAACGGGAAGGTACCCGGCCCCTTCATCCGGGTACGGGTCGGCGATACTGTGGAATTGCATCTCAAAAAT
>JBAVJG010000081.1:0-3699 GCA_049687655.1 Anaerolineales bacterium
GCGTGGTTGAGTTTTTTGTAGTCCAGGATATGGATGCCGGTCTTTTCCAGTTCAGGCAGTATCTTCCGCTGGTAACAGAGGTGGGCATCCCTGTAGATCTCCAAAGCGCGTTTGCGAATGGCTGCCAATTGTTCGCGCGGTGTCTGCCCATCGGCCGCGATCTCTGTTACGTTGGCTTCCACTAATTTCCGGATACCGGATACCCGCACCATGAAAAACTCATCCATGTTCGAGCCCAAAATGGCCAGGAATTTGACGCGTTCGAGCAGCGGGTTGTTTTCATCCTGCGCTTCCGACAGCACGCGGTGCTGGAAATCCAACAGGCTTAATTCGCGGTTGATGAACAGGGATGGGTCAGTGAATTCTTCTGCGCTTGTTTTTGAGGATGGCATGGTCCGTACCTTTTTGCGGACTGCGTAAGTCCTATCTTTGTTGTTTTTATTATGAGCGTTCGGTAATTCATGTCATTCTGAGGAGCGCAGCGACGGAGCCCGCCCTCCCGAAAGACATCGGGACGATGTGAGCGTCGGGCCGAAGGGAATCCCAGATTACAAAGCAATTTCCAGAAGAATGAGATTCTTCGCTTCCCCGTCTCCCCGGGCCGGGGCGGACGGACTGCGGTCGCTCAGAATGACATGAGGAAAAGAAAGGTCTTGAATTACCGAACGCTTTTTAGATCGTATTGTAGTTTGCTTCTTTCACTCGCAAGTGCAGAACCTTCAATAGACTTCGGGCACGAAGGTTTGATCCGACATGGGCGGCCGGACGTACCCCACATCATCCTGGCGGGGCGGCAGCTCGATCGGTTCCGGCGTCAGGTCCTTGTATGGAATCTGGCTCAGAAAGTGATTGATACAATTCAGGCGGGCGCGTTTCTTGACATCCGAGTTCACCACATACCAGGGAGCCTGTTTGATATCGGTGTATTTGAACATCTCGTCCTTGGCGCGGGAATATTCGACCCAGCGCGTTCTCGATTCCAGGTCCATCGGGCTGAGTTTCCAGCGTTTCGTCGGGTCATCGATGCGCGCCTGGAAGCGTCGTTCCTGTTCCTCGTCACTGACCGAGAACCAGTATTTGATCAGCGTGATGCCCGAGCGCACCAGCATGCGTTCGAACTCCGGACAGGAGCGCAAGAACTCGCGGTACTCGTCTTCCGTGCAGAAGCCCATCACACGCTCTACGCCGGCGCGGTTATACCAACTGCGGTCGAAAAGCACGATCTCGCCCGCCGCGGGCAGGTTGGCCACATAGCGCTGGAAATACCATTGTGTGCGCTCGCGTTCTGTCGGGGCGGGCAGCGCCACAACGCGTACAATGCGGGGGCTCAGGCTTTCGGTAATGCGCTTGATGACACCCCCCTTGCCGGCCGCATCCCGCCCTTCGAAGACCGTCACCACCCTCAGGCCTTTGCGCTTGACCCATTCCTGCAGTTTGACAAGTTCGATTTGCAGGCGGCGTAATTCTTTGTTATATACTTTCTTTTTTATCTTTTGGGGTGTGCTGTTTTCTTTTTGGGTATGATGTTTAGAAGGTTTTTTTGGGGACGCATCCGTATCTGCTGTTGCTTCTGCCTGTGTTGGATTGTCCTTTTTTGATTTTTTCTTGCCCATGCCTGTCTCCTTCTTGATAAACGATGGCCCCTGTGTGGAACTGTACGGAGCATCCGTCTTGAGCGGGGTTGAGGTCCGAATTTTGCCGTCATAAACGGGCAGCCCAACGATACAATCTCCTGCCACGGACGAGGAGATTGCAAGTCGCTGGGTGTGTTCTCGAAGTGGCACGAGGCATCGGGATTATTTCCCTTTTATTGTACACTGAATTTTTACTGCTTCTTGCATAAATAAACGAACTTACATCGAACAATTATCTTCAAGAATCAGGATTCTAGTTCGGTTATTTACGCAGCACTCTGTAGTAGTCGTCCCTTTGATGTGTGCCTCTCCAGGATTCTCCGCCGTTAGTCCCGCTGCAGTTCGGCGGGGTGAAAAAGTCCGGATTTGGGTCTCTACCACCCCGTCTTCGTGCAGCGAATGGCGGAAATTCCCAAAGAACCGATGTGTTTTGAAACCGCCAAGTGCGCTCACCGTCCCAGTGTCCTTCGGGAAAGTTCGCAAAGATATAAAGGCTTTTCTTCGGTTCCCCCCGGCACCGCCCGCCAGGGCAGGTGTTGCGCGCCATGCCCGCCGGGGGTTTGAACCCCTGGCGGAGTATTAGAAGGAGGCTTGAGCCCCAGGTGATTGATTTTCTTTCGGTGACAGCTCCCCGGTTTCCCAGGGGAAGGGCTCTTCAGGCGCAGGCCGCCAGAAGGTCTTGAGCCGCTGCATATCTTCGATAAAGGCATTGACGGATTCTTTGTGGCGTCCCTGATAATGACGCAGCACAGGTTCGGGCTCGTAAGAGGTTTTCCCTTTCGCAAAATCTTCAAAGGTGGACAGTAGAACTTCCACATCCTGGATATCTCCCATCACATCCTGAAAAGCGTGCATTTTTTTGAAGTATCCTTCGGGGAGACCGGGGATGAGCGGCTGCAAGATCTCGACCACGTAACGGAATTTTTTGAAGGCCACCCGCGTGCGGTGGATGCTGGCCGGATTTGCCGGGTCGACGCGCTGGTAGCGGAGCATAACCGCTCCGAATTGATCGTCCGCCGTCTGAAGCATGAGACGCTCTAAACCGTTTTCCGGCTTTCGCTTCAGGATCTTCTTGCGCACGCTCTCCATTTGCTTTTTAAGGCCGGAATATTTGAAGGATTTGATCGCCCTGGCGGTGGAACGCAGCAAGCGCCGTTCTCTTTTGAGCAGGTATTTTTGGAAAGGCGCGATCTCGGGTAGATCTGCCAGTATATTTGATACGGCTATCAACATCACCTGGGTATCGCGCAAATCATTCAGGGCCTTGAGTTGATCCTTCAGGGCTGTGCGAAGTTTTTGCAAACGCGGGTGTGGGAGGCTGGCGCGTAACAGTTCTATCAGCGCCAGCAATCGACGGGTTGCCACGCGCAGGTCATGCACGGCTTCTTCCGTCGCTTCGTTCTGACAGCGCTTCAGTTCACTTCGATAGGTCTGCCAGCGGGCTTTGTAAATTTCCTGAAGGAAATTCGTGCTTTCTGGTGCGCTTTCCCGGTTTTCTTGCATGGTTTTATTCCTTATAGGACTTATACAGGTTGCGAAAAAGCGCCGAAAACGGAGGCTGCGTAGCTTCTTCTTAAATAGATTGTACCGTCAATTCTTCGTTTTTCAGCCTGTATCGTCCCCGTAAGTAGGGCAATCTCCGCCCAAACGAAAAAAATCCCGCTTTCAGGAGATTGCTTCGCCCGCTGGGGAAGGCTCGCTCGCAATGACATTATTATTTTGGGCGATTATTTTTCAAATGCGATTGCCCTATCCCCGTAAGGGTAGTAGTACATTTTGTCTATTTACATTTTTGTAAGGTTTTCTTATACTGTAACTACGTGTGTGTATTAGTACGCTTTGTTATATATTTTTCATTATTAGGCGCGAATAAAATACACGGCTATTAATGGGAGGAGTTTTTATGGAAGAAACATTCTCCGAAACAGATAGCAAACCCATTATGACGGTCCGCGAGGTGGCCCTGTATTTGCGCCTGAGTCAGGCCAAGGTCTATCGACTGGCGCGGGCCGGGGACATACCGGCCATGCGGATCGGGAAGTCCTGGCGCTTCAGGAAAGATATG
>JBAVJG010000082.1:0-8231 GCA_049687655.1 Anaerolineales bacterium
CACCCAGGAATTCCGGTTTTTGCAGCACCCGCACATGCGGGATCTGCAGCGTATCAAACTCCTGTACAGCGTGCGCGCGGCCCGCTGCGGGAGACATGTCGTGGTTACCGACCAGCAAAAAGGTCGGTATCCCCGCCTGTGAGAGCCGGATGATGCGCCGGCCCCACTCTCTCTGGAAGGTGGGAGCAGGCGAACGGTCCTTGTAGGCATCGCCTGCAAAGATGACCATGTCTACCTTTTCATCAATGGCCGCATCCACAATGGTATCCAGCGATTTCAGGAAGTCCAAAACCCGCAGGGGCAAACCCGTACCCGGGTCGTGGCGGCCGTAGTTGGCCATGTCGATGTGGGCGTCGGCGAAGTGGAGTAGTTTCATAAAGTTTCTTTCTCCCTGAGCTGAGCGACCATCGGAAGCGTAGTCGAAGGGCGCTTTGACTGCGGCCCTTTGACTATCTCAGGGTCTCCGCTCAGCGGGGATAAATTACGGCTGCACCCCAAGATCTTGCAACGCCTGCACGGCAGGGCCCCAATCGGGATGGACTTTGAGGGCGGCGCGGTAATCTTTGATGGCGGCCTGGGTATCCCCGGCCATGTAGTAGGCACGCCCACGCCAGATCAGGCTCTCTTCAAGTACCGGCTCGCTTATAGTATCTTCCAGCGTAGTGGTCGCCAGGTTGATGACATCCGAGAAGCGGTTGCTGTAGTAGTAGGCAAAATAGGGCCCGGTCTGGTACCACATCATGCGATACGGGCGGACGCTGTTGTCGCCGCTCAGCCCGTTGTATAGCTGGAAGGCATAATCGTAGGCGAAGGACGCGTCGCCATATTGACGCAACGCTACATGACTGGAACCGACGTTGAACCAGGCGAAGAACTGATCGATACCGTTCAGTTTCTGGCTTTCAGCCTGCGCCTGTTCCAGGGACAGCCGCGCTGCATCATCTGCATTTGCCAGGGGGCCCAGCAATCTCATCACTTCATTCTCGCGTTCAGCCGGATAGACTACCACGAACACGTAATTGAAAGAACGCCAGCCTTCGGTGAATTCTTCATAAGGAATTTCGAAATCCGGGCCGTCCAGATAAGTATCTTGGGCGATGACCACCTTCTTTGAATCGTCATAACCGGTGACAAATTGATAATGACCCATCCAGCCGGTTTTGCCAGTGTAATCGCGCTCATAGTAGCCTTTCTCGGCCACCACAGGGAACCCGGCGGATATTAAGCGCTTGAGGGTAACGATGTCGCCGCCATAGCGCATGGCGGAACGCATGCCGGGCACGTTGTCGGTCACGAAATCCTGAAGTTCGTAGGGCATGACGTTTTTGTCATCGTCGTCGGGTTTAATGACCTTACCGACCACATCGCGGTTGCCGTCCCAACCCCAGTAGGTCAGCGCCATGGAAAAGTTGGCCGGCCCGCAGTAATTCCAGCGGTTGTGCTGGTCTTCGTATTTGACTCCCTCCAACACAACGGAAGCAGGTAGAGGCGTGGGGGTGATCGTTGGACGGGAGGTAGGGCCTGGCTCGGGAGTAGAAGTGGCTTCAGGGGTAAGCGTCTGCTCGAATTGGGCGCGCGTTGTCGCCAGTACAGATTCAAAGTCTGCTTGCTGTTCGGGCCGGAAAACGGCTTCATCCGGCGGGTTGAAGAAGTAAATAACACGTGTACGCAATTCGTCCAGCCTCCAGGCCAGGCGGGAGTGAACCGGGGGAAGGTAGTAAACGCCAACCGCCAGGAACAGGGCGATGGGCAGGATGTAGATACGTTTAAAGCTATTGAACATGTGAAGATTATACTGCCTACCGAAACCCCCGTAAAACAAGCTTAGCTGGCCCTAATCATACTAAAGTACCCTTAAATATAAGAAATTTCTCATTTTGGCCCCGTAACTTTTGCAGAGCAGGGACGACCACTCAAACAGACCATAAAAAAGGAGTCTGTTATGCGTAAAAGCACCCTGTTTATATCTGCTGTACTAACAACCTTCGTGATGGCCATGCTGGCTGGTGTGGCATCCGCCTACCAGAATGTAGTGGAAAAAAACGCCGAGCAAGCGGCCACACAGGTCCAAGTCGAACCCCAGCCGCAAGTAAAGGCAATCTCACATGCCATAGCTGCGGAGGCGCAACCCTTCAATTTGACCCCTGAAGAGGCCGCCGGGCTGGCTGCCCGGGTGATCGGGCGCGAAGACTTGTATAGCGTGGAAGTCGCCGATCTGGATGGCGAGTCCGTTTTCTTGGTCACCTTCAGTTCCGGCGATCTGGTTTATGTCAGCCTGGACGGGCAGATCCTTTCCATCGGTAAAGTGCAGGTAGATACCGTAGTCGTCAATTCCGGCGGTGGAGGGGGCGGCGGCGGTGGTGGCGGAAAAGCGCAGTCAGCCGCTTCCAAACAGAACAGTGAAAATCATGACGATGATCATGATGACGATCATGAAGAGCATGAGGACCATGACGACGATTGATGTTAACTGAGATTTAGGAGAATAAGTATGGCACCCAGAGCAAAACGCAGTTGGAGCGATGTGCAAATGGCGATCATGACCATCTCGATGGCTTCCGTGCTGGGTCTATGGAACCTGTTTGCCGGGCCTGACCGCGAGTCCGCTGTGAAGAAAGCTGCCGAGGCGCAGGCAGTCCCGCCTGAACCAGCCGAAGCGCCCCCTGTTCCTGAGTCTGCCCCAATTCGCATTGCGGCTGCACCCTTGCCGGAACCTGGCGAGAAGATCATGCTGGGAGGCACCGCTCCCCAAACCCAGGTCGTCATCCGGCGCAGTGGTGGCGGTAGTGGAGGAGGCGGTGGAGGTGGGAGTGGTGGTGGTGGCGGCAGTGCAGTAACCTCTACGAGTTCGTCCTGATGTTACACACACTTCCCTTCCGCGCCATGGGCTGCCAGATGCTCGCCATCCTGGAGCAGGACTGTGAAGATGCGCCAGGCATTCTGGCTCGGGTACCGGATTGGTTCGAGGAATGGGAGCAGGCGCTCAGTCGCTTCCGACACGACAGTGAACTGTCGCGCCTGAACCGCACCGCCGACCAGCCTGTTCCCGTCAGCCAAACTTTATGGGATGTGTTCCAGGCTTCCCTGACCGCCGATCAGGAGACGGGCGGCCTGGTCACGCCCACAGTTCTGGAGGCCGTGGAAATGGCCGGATACGACCGACCATTTGATGAGTTATTTGGCAGTAGAAACTACGTTGGCCTGGGGGCTGATGTCCGCCCGCTTTCGATCGTCATTTACGATGAACAGCCGCGTACCATCTGCCTGCCCCCGGAAATCCGCCTTGACTTTGGCGGTGTCGCAAAAGGCTGGACTGCCCATCAGGCCGTTCAACGGTTGAAAGCCAGTGGTCCCGCCCTGATGAATGCTGGCGGCGATATTGCCATCAGCGGTCCGCGTCTCAACGATGAACCCTGGCTGATAGGGATTTCGAATCCGTTCGAACCTGAGCAGGATCTGGTGACATTACATCTACACGGTGGGGGAGTAGCCACCTCCGGCAAGGACCGGCGGCGCTGGATGCAGGGCACCCTGCTGAACCATCACATCATTGACCCGCGTACCGGGCAGCCTGCTATGACCGACATCCTGACTGTCACCGTCATTGCACCCACAACCATGGAAGCCGAAGCGGCCGCCAAATCCGTGTTTCTGATGGGCAGCGGAGATGGCTTGGATTGGCTGGAATCCGATTCCGGCCTGGCTGGAGTACTTGTGTTGGATGATGGTCAGGTGATTGCCAGCCAACGTGCGAAAGATTATTTGTAAGGAGTAATTATGCCCCCCAAACCTACAGACACCAATACGTACGAATCATCCGTCAATATCCAGACGTTTCTTTTGTTTATGATGGCCATGGCAGTTGGCTTGCTGGTTGCCGTTGTGTTGTTGCCCACCTGGATGCCTAATCTGGCTTACTCACTGGGCGGCGAAGAGCCCAAAGCATTCTGGTATCTCTCACGTGCAACCGCCTTTGTCTCGCTCAGTTTGTTATGGGTTTCTATGGCCTTGGGGTTGGGTATCACCAACAAAATGGCGCGCATGTGGCCAGGCGCCCCGGCATCCTTTGCCATCCACGAATACGTTAGCCTGTTAGGGTTGGCCTTCGCCATGTTCCATGCGCTAGTCATCCTGGGTGACAAATACATCAACTTTACCCTGGTGCAATTGCTGGTTCCATTCAGCACCCTGGAATACAAACCCTTCTGGGTCGGGCTCGGTCAGGTCGGTTTTTATGTCTGGGCGCTTGTGGCCTTGAGCTTTTATATTCGCCCGACCATCGGTCAAAAGACCTGGCGGCTGTTGCACTATCTCAGTTTTGGGATGTACTTTTTAGGGCTTTTCCACGGGATTTTCAGCGGCACCGACAGCAGCGCAGCCTGGGCGCAGCAATATTACTGGTTTTCAGGTGCCAGCCTGCTGTTCCTGTTTTTCGTGCGTGTGCTGACCGCGATCATCAATTTTCTCTTACCGTCGCAAAAGCGACGTCCGGCTCCCACCGCGCGTCCATCACAAGGATAGCTGCTACTGTTTCGAAAGCATTTTCTTAAAATGAAATCGCCCGGCAGTTGTACTGCCGGGCGATCTTTTTTAATTGGTTATAGCTTTACGCGTCGCTGACTTCGCCTTCGATCACGTCTCCATCTGCGCCACCATCACCTTGCGGCGGGACGGAGGGGCCGCCCGCTGCTTCCGGCTGCGGCTGTTCCTGTGCATACAACTGCTGGCTGAGCGCATGGAAGGCTTGCTGGACTTCCTCACTTAACTGCTTGATGCTGTCAGCATCGTCGCTTTGGGCAGCCTGCTTGAGATCGTCCACCTTTTTCTGGATGTTCTCTTTCTCAGCGGCTGGGACCTTATCCCCCAACTCATTGAGCGTTTTCTCGGTCTGATAAGTCAACTGGTCGGCGCTATTGCGTGCATCGATCAACTCGCGGCGCTTCTTGTCTTCAGCCTCATGTTGGCGTGCCTCCTGGACCTTCTTCTCAACATCATCCTTGCTCATGTTGGTTGAAGCAGTGATGGTCACTTTCTGCTCTTTGCCGGTGGCCTTATCCTTGGCGGTCACGTTTATGATGCCGTTGGCATCGATGTCAAAAGTTACTTCAACTTGCGGAATACCGCGCGGCGCCGGTGGAATACCGTCCAGACGGAAGCGGCCCAGGCTCATGTTATCTGAAGCCATCGGGCGTTCGCCCTGCAACACGTGGATGTCCACAGCGGTCTGGTTGTCAGCAGCGGTTGAGTAGACCTCGGTTTTGCGCACTGGAATGGTAGTGTTGCGCTCGATCATGACGGTCATAACTTCGCCCATTGTTTCAACGCCCAGCGAAAGCGGGGTTACGTCGAGCAACAGGATGTCTTTGACCTCGCCGCCCAGCACACCGCCCTGGATGGCTGCGCCGATGGCGACCACTTCGTCAGGGTTGACGCCTTTGTGCGGCTCTTTCCCGTTTGTTAGCGTACGCACCAACTCGTGGACCTGGGGCATGCGTGTCGAGCCCCCGACCAGTACCACTTCGTCGAGTTGTTCCGCTTTCATGCCAGCATCCTTTAGCGCAGCTTCGAAGGGGGTTTTACAACGCTGGAGTAGGTCTTCGGTCATTTGCTCGAACTTGGCGCGCGTTAGCTTCAATTGTAAATGTTTTGGGCCGCTGGCATCTGCCGTTACATACGGCAGGTTAATCTCGGTTTCCATCATTGTGGAAAGCTCGATCTTAGCCTTCTCTGCGGCCTCTCGCAGACGCTGAAGCGCCTGACGGTCATTGCGCAGATCGATGCCCTGATCCTTTTTAAATTCATCCGCTGCCCAATTGACGATCTTCTGATCCCAGTCATCGCCGCCCAGGTGTGTGTCACCGTTGGTCGATTTGACTTCGATCACGCCTTCGCCCACTTCCAGTATGGATACGTCAAAGGTGCCGCCACCCAGATCGAAGACCAGGATAGTTTCGTCTTTTTTCTTATCCAGACCATAGGCTAGAGCAGAAGCGGTCGGTTCATTGATGATACGCATCACTTCCAGACCGGCGATCTTGCCCGAGTCTTTCGTAGCCTGGCGCTGGCTGTCGTTAAAGTAAGCTGGTACGGTAATCACGGCCTGCGTGACCGATTCGCCCAGATAAGCTTCAGCATCCGCTTTGAGCTTGCCCAAAATCATCGCTGAGATTTCCTGCGGGCCGTATTCGCGACCAGTCACAGGCACTTTTACCTTTACATCGTCCGAATCGCCCTTGATAACTTCAAAGGGCACCATCTTGCGTTCTACTTCGGTCTCTTCGTAACGGCGACCGATGAAGCGCTTGATGGAATAAATGGTGTTTTCCGAGTTTACAACGGCCTGGCGTTTGGCAGTTTGCCCTACCATCCGTTCCCCATTTTTATTAAAGGCCACCACAGATGGGCACAAGCGCCCGCCTTCTGCGGTTGATATAACCGTGGGCTGGCCGCCTTCCATCACAGCGACCACGCTGTTGGTGGTTCCTAAGTCAATTCCAATAATCTTTCCCATGGCTTTGCTCCTACAATTCGATTTCAGTATTCATCTGATATAGGATACCGTATCAATGCAAGAATCGTGTTAACGCAATGTAGGATTTGAATCAAATTTGCCCTCCCCCCACCCGCCTATCAGGCTGGGAAAGGGTCAAGGTTCACTCACTTTCACCCACTCAAATGACAGGATAACAGGCACCTCTTCGAACGAGCCCAGAGACAAACCCACTTTTCCACCAGTCAGGCCAATGTGTTCCACGTTTAAATTTCGGATAAGATTGCCGTTGATGTAGAGTTTCAGGATGTTATCGTAGCAATCCAGGCCGATTTCGTTGATGGAATTCCCGCTTGTGATCTGGTTGGATGTATCGTCGAGAATGGGTGTGTAGGAGGCGACCCCCTCTCCCAGCCACTGACCGTGGAGCACATTATAGTTGCCATCGTTAGAGATGTTGAATTCATACCAACCCATCTGCTCATCATATTGGCAAACCAGTCCCATCGAATTCACTTCGCTGCCCAGGCTTTCAATACGAGCTTCAATGCGTACACGCTCATATTCATATGCACCGTAAATGGTATACATCCACGTAACCCGACTATAGATTTCAAAGGTCAGTTTGCTGTTTTCGTTGAGAATATCCACACGGCTGGTATCGCCGGAAGCATATAAGGTTGACCAGTACCCCGGCGGGACATCGAACTCCTCGGTAAAGTATCGTTCGGGCGGCAGAGATGTGGCCGTTACTGTTGGGGATGGAATAATGGTCGGGGGAACGGTGACAGGCTCAATTGTTGGAATGACGCGGGTGATGGTCATCTGGGGCGTGGATGTTGGTTCAGAAGTCGCACCCCGGTCACCTGACGGGGACAGGCAACCGGTCAAGAAGAGAAGACCGAGTAACAGCATTTTTTTCATGGTGTCTCTGTGTAATTGTAGACCCTGAAGGTTCTGGAAACCTTCAGGGTCTATTGTAGTGGAGATGGCGGGAATCGAACCCGCGTCCGAAAGATTCGCGCCTCGAAAATCTACGAGCGTAGCCGGTTGAAAATGTTCACTCAGGGCGCCTCAACTGGCGCGGACTACCCTGAACTAGCCGCTTGATCTTTCGCACGATTAGCGGCGTAAGCGTGCGGCACTCCGCGTTTGTCTCGCCCGGGCCTGCTCCTGGCGGAGATTCGGAGCAGGTGGACGCGGCCCCATCTATGGAGACCGACTGTTATGCTATCGCTTATGCAGCGAGGGGCATAGCAGCATAGGAAGTGCGGTTGGCACTTAATGTTTTGCGCTGAGTTTACGAGATCGGCGCCTCTCGGCTCGCATTTCGGGAACAACCTCTCCCGTCGAAGCCTGTCATCCCCGTGCTTGGATTCTCCCAATAATTGGAGATATTCCTCATCCTTAAAAGACGATTCCTCATTGAGAAATCATACTAATTTTATTATAACATGCCGATTCAGGATACAATACACTTGCCTTGAAGGCTCTTTAGGTTTCTCCGTGAAAAAGTCCAGAGTCTCTGCTTGAATGATAATTATCTTTATGCTAGACTTTGAAAAATTATTGAGGATATCACTATGGCCGAGAAAATTTTAATAATCGATGATGACTTAGATACCTTACGTCTGGTCGGCTTGATGTTGCAACGTCAAGGCTATCAGATTACAGCAGCAACCAGTGGACAGCAGGGATTGGAAAAAGCGTTTGAAGATATTCCCAACCTGATCTTATTAGA
>JBAVJG010000083.1:0-3314 GCA_049687655.1 Anaerolineales bacterium
AAGAAGGCCGGCGCGTCGGCGGTGGCACTCTCGGGAGCCGGTCCGGGATTGATTGCATTTTCGTCGAAAGTGGAGGCAGGTATCGGGGCGGCCATGAAGCGTGCTTTTGAGTCCGCGGGAATGAGCGCGCGGGTCTTTGAGTTGGAAACGAGTTACGAGGGTGCGGAAGTCACTATCGTCTAGCCTCATTGCATGTCATTCTGAGTGAATCGAGGAATCTCCGCCTTGGAGGGGAATCCACTCTGCAACCAGAGATTCTTCGTCGCTGCGCTCCTCACACGTGCCTGCGCACGGTGCAGGCACGTGTGACATATTCTAAACAAAAAGTGGACTCGGCCAATCGCTGAGTCCACTTTTACTACTCTCTACTCTTTTGGAGAGAAATACACATCCGTGGGCTTGAGCTTCGAATTGCGCAGGAAGCTCGGCTGCACCTCCATGCCAATCCAGTCCAGTGTGGCTTCCAGCGGGTCGACGCCCATAAGGCGGGTCAGCAGCAGTGTGTTGACACCCTCGATCTCGATCAACGCCAGCACAAAGGGTGTCTCTGGCAGGAACTCCTCAGAGCCGAAATGGCAGACGGTAAAGGCATGTACTTTGGCAGGGCGCTCGGTGATGTCGATCCAGTCCGTTTCGGCGCCGGAGTACATGTCGTGGCCACGCGGGTTGGCATAGGTATAACCGTGCACCGGGTCCTGGCTGGCGAGCAGGCGCTTGTTGGCCAGCCCGGCAAACCAGGGGCTGTCCTGCGCGTACGAGTGCAAGTAGGTGATGCTGTAGGGCTGCTCGATCTGGATGGGGGTCATTTGCTTCAGGAAGGCCAGCGAATCGGGATCGGTGTCCTTCGGGAAGGGCACACCGTGGACGATATAACCGCCCAGAGTTTCTTCGCGTTTTGCGGGTAGTTTGGACATGACTAGGCCTCCTTTTCCAGAACTGAGACGGTGACGTAAGTTCCAGTGCCAGCATGCGAGTGGATCGCGCCGCGCTTCGCATCCTGGACCTGGAGCGTGCTATCGTTAAAGTGCTTTTCCACGCTCCCCTGCAACTGCCAGATGGCGAAGACCGCCTGCATCAGGCCGGTCGCGCCGACGGGGTGTCCGCAGGCGATCAACCCACCGGATGGATTGACCGCACAGGCTGTCTTCTCGGGCAGGTCTAAACCATAGTCAATGCCCGGCAAAAATGCCTGGCCCGAAGCGGCAAACGTTCCACCCTCGCCATAGCGGCACAAACCCAGGTCTTCGTAGGTCTGGAGCTCGGACGAGGTATAGGCATCGTGCAATTCGACGAAATCCAATTCATTGAGCGGATCCCTGATCCTGGCATGTTTCCAGGCCATGTTGCCCGCCGTGCGCCCGGCACGGAAGGAGTGAATGCCGGGATAGCGCGTGCCGTGATCCCAAAGTTTTTTGTAGTAAGCCCGGGTCTCATCGGACGATTTCTCTTGTTCGGTGGCGTAATCGCCCATGAAAGTATCGTAATCAAAATGCGGACGGTCGGCCATGCGCATGGCATCCGTACCGCGCCCAATGCCGGTCACCTTCACCAGCGGACGGGCGATCTTTGCTCCGTCCGCTTCAAGTTTCTTGAGCCCCTCTTCCGAAACCAAAATCGTGGCCGCGGCGCCATCAGACATGACGCAGATGTCGAGGCGGGTCAGCGGCCAGGCTACCATAGGGGCGTTACGCACATCTTCAATAGTATAGCGGTTGCGCTTCTGGGAGTAGGGATTATGGTAGGCGTTGAGGTGGTTCTTCACACTGACGTGCGCCATCTGTTCGACAGTGGTGCCGAACTCTTTCATATGACGCGTTACCATCATGGCATAGTAGCCTGAATAAAAACCTCCAACAGGGTAATCGAACGAAATGTCGGAGGCCAGGGCGATGAACTCGTTGCCCTTCCAGGTTTCTACGTGGGACATGGTCTCGAAGCCGTAGGCTACGCACACGTCCATGTGACCGCTGGCAACGGACTTCCAGGCTTCCTGGAAGCACAGCCCGCCGGTCGCGCCGCCGCCCTCCACGCGGTGGCCGGGTTTAGGGCACAGCCCCAGGTAGTCCTGGGCCATGATGCCGGCCATCAATTGTCGGGCAAAATGATCCGAGAAGTACGAGGCCACCGATCCGTCCACGATGTGAGTAAACGTTTCGAAGTCCAGGCCGATGTCATCGATGGCGTAGTCATACGCCTCCTTAATAATGGCCTGGAAAGTCTTGTCGGGCCGAGCCTTGGCAAACTTCGAAACCCCGCCTGAAATTGCATATACAGGTCTCATAGTGGTGTTCCTCCTTTGGTGAACAAAAGACCCTCAAACGACATTTCCATTATTGCAAAAAGGAGGCTTGAAAACAAGCACCTTTCGTCATTGACTTAAAAGTACATCCTGCCTCTTTTACTCACTATCCTTTACCAGCCTTCATGCTTATGCTAGACTCTGAGCATTCCACTTGATTGGTAGCCCATGAAAACACTGCAAACCAACATCTTTCCCGACAACCCACAATTCAAAAAGAACGCCGCCCACCACCGCGCGTTGGCTGAAGAACTGCGTGAACGCCTGAACACAGCCAACCAGGGCGGCGGGACCAAATACCGCGTCCGGCACGAAGAACAGGGCAAGCTCTTTGTCTACGACCGCATCGACCGCCTGCTCAACCCCGGCGCGCCCTTTCTGGAACTTTCCGCGCTGGCAGCCCACGGCATGTACGGCGGCAAAGCCCACGGCGCGGGTATCGTCACCGGTATCGGGCGCGTCAGCGGACACGAGGTCATGATCGTCGCCAACGACGCCACCGTCAAGGGTGGCTCGTACTACCCCATGACGGTCAAGAAGCATGTGCGCGCCCAGCAGATCGCTGAGGAAAATCACCTGCCCTGCCTGTATCTGGTCGACTCGGGCGGGGCTTTTTTGCCCATGCAGGACGAAGTCTTCCCAGACGCGACCCATTTCGGGCGCATTTTCTACAACCAGGCGCGCATGTCGGGTAAGGGCATCCCGCAGATCGCGGCGGTGATGGGAAGTTGCACAGCGGGCGGCGCTTACGTCCCGGCTATGAGCGACGAGGCTATCATCGTCAAGGGCACGGGGACGATTTTCCTGGGCGGCCCGCCGCTGGTCAAGGCCGCCACGGGGGAAGACGTCAGCGCAGAAGAACTTGGCGGGGCGGACGTCCATACCCGCAAATCCGGCGTGGCAGACCATTTTGCCGAGGACGACGATCACGCCATCCAGATTTTACGTTCGATTGTCGAGACACTCCCCTCGATGAAAGGACGCGCTTCGTATCTCTCGACCCTTGACCTGCTCC
>JBAVJG010000084.1:0-6139 GCA_049687655.1 Anaerolineales bacterium
GCGGATATGCATTCCTGCGAAGTCTCTTCGAGATGCTCATGAGCATACTGTCGCAGCAGTTCATGAATCTCAAAACGGCCAGAGGTCGGATCGTGACGCAGAAATGATTTGTTGACCAGTCCGGCTAGGAACTGAAGTGAGGCTCCCGCAATGGCCTGCCCTGCCTCACGCGTAAAGCCACCTCGGAACACTGAAAGGCGCATGAAAACCTCTCTCTCGGCTTGCGTCAATAAAGACCAGGACTGATCGAACACAGCTCGCATGCTATGGTGGCGCTCCGGTATATCACGCATCTCCGAGGTCAGAATATCCAAACTCTGTTGAATCTCACTGGCGAGCTCTTCGGGAGACAAAACGTTCATCCAGCCTGCCGCCAACTCAATTGCCAGCGGCATTCCCTCCACCAACCGGCAAATATGCATCAGCTGCTTCAGATCATCCGCATCGGGGTCAAATTTGGGGCGGACGCGGCGGATGCTGAGCAAGAACAATTCAATAGCGTCATGCGTCAAAAAGTCAGCAGATGTTTCATCTTCAGGAAAGCTCATGCCAGTGATGTTAAGCGCTATCTCGCCCTGCAACTTCAACTTTTCGCGTGATGTGGCGAGAATCTTTACGTTGGGTGCTGCTTGCAAAATCTTCGCAACAATATCCGCATCGCCGAGCAGGTGCTCGAAGTTATCCAATACCAACAGAAGTTGCCTTCTTCGCAGATGGGACAGTAGTTGGTCGGTAGGCGTCACTTCAGTTGAAAGAGGAAAACCTATCGCTTCAGCGATGGTCTGAACGATGTGTTTGCCGGAACTGATTGGGGCCAGTGACACAAAGAAGACGCCGTTCTCGAATTTATCGTGTAAGTCGCTTGCAATCTGTAGAGCCAGGCGCGTCTTACCGACACCGCCAGTGCCCGTTAGGGTAAGTAGGCGCGTCTCGTCCAGTAAATGGCGGATTTCAGCCAATTCATTAGCTCGACCGATAAAGGGTGTCGGTTCAGCAGGCAAAGGGATAGGTAACTTGGGCGCAGTTTTCCGATCCGGGTCCAACAATCCCAGTTCTTTTGCGCGCTCGACAGCCTGTCGACGGTTCTTCACGCCCAGCTTGCTGATAATACTCCCGACGTGACTCTTGACCGTAGTTTCAGCCAGATGGAGGCGGTCACCGATCTCGCGGTTTGTCAGTCGCCCGGCAAGGAGTGCCAGTACTTCCTGTTCACGCCAGGTCAGATCTTCAACAGGCACTTCATCGGGGGATAAATCGTGGTCATGCACTATAGATATCCTTTGGGTCGAACCTAAAACTTACCAATTTAACTTGGATTATATCCGACCAGCGGCTTAACGACTTCTATCTACTTTTTTCATCCTAAAAGAAGGATGACCATCTGCCTTTGTCAGCTTATAGTGAAAGCACGCTTTCAGAAAAATCTTATTCATAAGGAGATACAAAATGGCTACACTGTTCGTTCACCACAAAGTTAAGGATTATGCAGCCTGGCGCAAGGCTTTCGATGAGGGTGCCGCATTGCGCACCAGCTACGGTTGCACCGGTCAGAGGGTTTTTCAATCGCCGAGCGATCCGAATGAGATTACCGTTCTCTTAGAATGGCAGAGCGTTGATCAGGCGGAGGCTTATGCTGCTGCTGATGAACTCAAGGAGGCGATGAAGAACGCAGGCGTCACTTCCGAACCCGATGTGATGTTCCTCGCCGAGGCTTGATACTCTGGGCAGGATCAGTTAGAAACGGCGTTTCAATCGAGGCGCCGTTTCTAATTCGCACCACTTCTTTCAAGTATTCACAGATTGCGCCAAGATGCATCAATATGGATTCGCCAATCTATCGGCAAATGGAGTTGCTATTATGCAGAAAATCTTAACTAAACTCTCCGCAGAGAAATCGGTGAAAACCGCCATCAAGGCAAACTGGGAAGATTATCATTATTGTCTGGGGAGTTCACCAAACGTTGAATTGTCCGTTGGCCGCTATCTGACCTGGCTAATGACGGACCTGCCAGACCATTTCATGAATCTAGTCGTGTGCACACAATTGCCATCTGAAGGTATTGATGATCTCATTGAAAGCACATTGACTCACTTCAGGGCAATGAATATCAGGAAGCTCTCCTGGCTCGCTCATGAGGGCGTACCATCTATCGAGATAAATAAGGTTCTGCTTGCTCATGGTTTGACATACAAAGAATCATTCGCAAGCGAGATGGCAGTTGATCTATCCTTATTGTTGGATGATTTGCCCGTACACTCTGGTTTGAGAATCGTGCCGGTAGTTGATGCTGATATGCTAAGGAAATGGATCCACGTTGCAAGTATTGGTTTTAAAATCAGTGAGAAATTCGAGAAAGTTTGGCACGATTTTTTTACAGATGCAATCTTTATTCCGCAGTTTCGAACTTATCTAGCCCTATTGAACGGAATACCAGTTGGCACATCGCAGTTATTCCTCTCTGAGGGAGTGGCAGGAATTTATAATGTGACATGTGTTCCTGAGGCGCGCGGCCAAGGAATTGGCTCGGCCATCACATTAGCTCCACTACTTAAAGCGCGCGGGATGGGTTATCGAATTGGCGTTCTACAAGCCTCCCAACGAGGCTACAACGTATATCGCCGCTTGGGATTTCAAGACGTTGGCAAATTGAGTCTTTATCTCTGGGAAAATAATCGCGACTTGATAGGGGATGAAAGAAATATGTGAAGTCTTATAATTCTATTCCACAGTGATAACAACTTTCCCTTTGGCACGTCCTTCTGTAACATAATGGAGTGCTTCAGGGGTTTCATCGAACGAATATATTCTATCGATCACAGGGTGTACTTGGCCGGCTTCACAAATTTCGGTGATGGCGATCAAACCCTCTTTGTGCTGTGGAACCGCCAAAACGCGTACATTCCTGTTTTTGTTTCTTTTGATCCATGACCCCATAAGCAAGATTTGTAACAATATGGCTAGAGAACCTCCGACTGCGTAATATGTCCCGTTGGGTTTGAGCACCCGTGCATAAGCAAAAGCCGAACGATGTGCAGCAACATCAAGGATCAGGTCATACTGATTTCCAGATTTGGTGAAGTCTTCTTTAGCGTAATCAATGACATGGTCCGCGCCCAGCGAGCGCAGGAAATCCATTTTGTATGAGTTGTCCACGCCAGTCACTTCCGCGCCGTATAGTTTCGCGAGTTGCACAGCGAACGTCCCTGCACCGCCTCCTGCACCATTGATCAGAACTTTTTGACCCGATTGAACCTGTCCCTTATCGCGGATTGCCCGCACTGCAATGATTCCCGCCTGTGGGATGGCTGAGGCTACTTCGAATGTCATCCCCGCTGGTTTCAACAGCATGGTTTTTCCATGCGTGCAGATATACTCCGCGAAACCGCCGTGATAGCCAGGAATCTCTCCAAATACTTCATCGCCCACTTTGTATTCTGTATTATTTTTACCCACAGCTTCAACAACTCCAGCGATGTCCGAGCCGAGAATTTTGTTGCCCGGTCTTAGCAGCCCCCCAAAGCGGGAATATAATGGTTTACCGATCAGCCCTTCCTTATCAGATCCATTGATGGATACTGCATGGATCTTGATAAGAATTTGATCGTCCGTAGGAACGGGCTTCGCAATCTCTTTAAGTTGAAGAACATCTGGAGAACCATATTTCTCGTATATAAAAACTTTCATGTATTTCCTTAAGATTGCTTTGGTATCGGCATGAGCGCGTTTGTAGCATCTCCGTAATCCCAGCCATCAATGGATGGGGGAGTTACGCCGAGAGCAGTCAGCATGCTCTTGATCTGTTCGCGATGTTCGGCGGCATGGTTGATGATCTGCACCATGAGCACCCACGACTCCACGTAATGTTCGTCCCTTGTTTGGAGACGTGTCGCAGGGAGTTTACTCTCATCACTAGCGAGTTCCAGCAACCTTTCCCCGCTGTCTTTCAAAACCTCAGACAAGTTAGCAAAGTCCACCCAGGCACGATCTTGTCTCTCTTCGAGTGGTAGTGTCAAGGTTCTCAAGTAATTCATTTGTGCCGAAACAAGATGCAGTAAGGTACTGCGAATACTTCCCTCCGTCGCGGATTGAGGCAGGGCATCCAACTGCTCGTCGCTTAAAGCGTAGCAAGCTTCAATGATCTTTTGGTTTGCCCAGTTGTTGTGTTCAAATATCTTTGCAAGAAAGTTTTCGGTCATTATGGGGCTCCTTTGTTCGTTCGGCTATTCCATCGGGTTCATTAATTGAAAGTAGTTTCCATCGAGGTCTGCCAATGTGGCGATCCATCCCTGTCCCATTTCATAGGGTTTGTGGATGACAGTGCCGCCAATGGATTTGATCCGCTCAAACTCTTCTTTGACCTGGGCAGTTTCAAAATTGATCATTACCCGCCCCGGGTCTTTTGTCTTGCCCCCCATTTCAGAATGGTTCAAAATTCCCATAAATCCATTGCCAAGCTGCCAGCCCCAAAATCCGTTTTCAGCGTCGATCATATCCGCTGGTTTTCCGAATACCTTTTCATAAAATGCCACCAATTCCTGGGGCTGGTTCGTTCCGAGCATGATTGAGTTTAGATCTAACATCTGATTGTCCTTTCTTGAATTAAATTTATGGCATTATTCCATATGATGGATTATAGTCAAAATCATGATTCTCATCACAGGTGCAAGTGGTAAAACAGGCAGGAGTCTAATTAAGACACTTTCAAAAGTTGAAAGTGTTTGCGCGATCGCCCATCGAGAAGAACAAGTCTCTGTTTTAAAGCCTTTGGGTGCAGACAAGATTATCGTTGGTGATATGCGCGATGTACCGACTATCCGTTCGGCGATGCAAGGCATGAAGAGTGTATATCACATCTGCCCGAACATGAATCCCGATGAAGTGGGGATTGGCAGGTTGATGATTGACGAAGCACAAAAAGCAGGCGTTGGACATTTTGTTTACCACTCTGTGTTGCATCCACAAACGGAGAAGATGAAGCATCACTGGGCGAAACTCCGCGTGGAAGAGATGATCTTCGAGTCAGGACTTCCCTTCACCGTCCTGCAACCCGCCCCGTACATGCAAAATTTGCTGGCGGGTTGGAAAAGTATCGTTGAAGATGGCGTTTTGCGAGTGCCATATTCAGTCGAATCTGAATTTAGCTTTGTCGATCTTGATGACGTTGCCGAAGCTGCCAAATTTGTGTTGGACGAGCAAAATCACATCAATGCGATATACGAACTTACTGGCACGTTGCCAACTTCACATATTGAAGTTGCTGAGATATTGAGCAGTGTTTTGAACCGTAATGTCCGTGCTGAGAAGGAAGGGACTAGTGACTGGAAGTCACGCGCAAGTGGTATGAGCGAGTACGCGGTTGAAAATCTGATCAATATGTTTGGGTATTATGATCAATGGGGTTTGATGGGAAATCCAAATGTGTTAAGATGGATTTTGAAGAGAGAACCAATAACGCTCGAAACATTTTTCCAGGACACAATGTTTCATAGAGAAAACTAATCGATGACAAAAAAACATGTGGAGCAATTGAACTCCTTAATCACACCAGCTACGTCGGGAAGATTTGCGAATGCCGAATTGATCTGCAAACATTTCTTTAGCGGAGCAGCATTCTATGCAAACGGCAGGATCTGTATTACATTTTCGCCAGCCGGCTTGGCGTTGAAATTGCCAGAAGACTCGAGAAATAAGCTGATAAAGCAAAATGGGGCGAAGCACCTTCAATATTTTCCCAAAGCCCCGATCAAAAAAGAATATGTTGTCTTGCCGAAATCCATGTTGAAAGATACCAGAACGATATGGCGATGGATAAGGGCGAGCATTAATTATGCCCTTGAAGATCAATAGAAAATAATGCACAGCATCCATGCTCTTTCCTTTACCAATGATGTAAAAGATTGACTAACGAATTCCCGTTATCCACGCATTTTACATGTCTTTGGCCAGGTCTGTAATTTGCTCAACGAGCACAACGCAATTTTATCCATTGTCACGCTGCAAATTAGGTAACCCGGTAGGAAAACGTGGTAAGAAACTGAACCTTGAAAAAAAGTGAGTTCATTGGCAAACTCTTATGGTCATCACACCAACGGAGCGAAGCCAATGAACCCACAAGAGATATTTTGCCCCAACATCGAC
>JBAVJG010000085.1:0-8423 GCA_049687655.1 Anaerolineales bacterium
GCAAAGGAATATCTACAATTGGGATTAACGGAGGATTCTGTCCAGTAAGACCCTCTCCCAAAACGAGGGCAAGCCCGGTTCCGAGGAAGGTCAGCGAGAGTCCACTGACGACCTGGTCAGCCTGGAGGTGAATCGTCACCAATCCATGTGCGAGGCTCAGAATCCCACCTGCAAGCATAGCAACGAGCAAGCCAATCCAGGCGTTGCCGGTGGCCAACGAAGTGCTGAATCCCGCCATCGCGCCGAGCAGCATCATACCTTCAACGCCAAGATTGAGAATACCAGCGCGCTCAGCAAAAATTTCGCCGATCGCAGCGAACAAGAGAATAGTGCCGGTTGCTAGTCCAGCGTGAAGAATGATTTCAAGGTTCATGCGGCCTCCTGTTCTGTGCGCACCAGGCGAATTTTGTAACGCAGTAGAACATCACTGCTGATAACCATACAGAGACTGATGCCTTGCAAGAGATAGGCTAACCCCGAAGGCTGGATCTCGCGCCCGGCGACGATCAACGCGCCAAAAATGATCGAGACAATGATCACGGCAAAGGGGTTGAGTTTTGCCAGCCAGGCGACGATGATTCCCGTGAAGCCGTATCCCGGAGAGATGCGTTCCTGCAAGCGATGGACGACTCCGCTGACTTCGGACATGCCCGCCAGGCCAGCCAGCGCACCTGAAAGCATCATTACGAGGATGATGTTACGGGTGATGTTGAGACCAGCATAACGTGCCGCATTGGGATTGTCTCCGATTAGTTTTATTTGGTAGCCCCAACTGCTGCGCTCGAGGATCCACCAGATAATAGCGGCAGCGATCAAGCCAAAGATCACGCCCAAATGCAGGGTGATGCCAGAGAACACAGGGTATTCTTTCGCCAGATCCGAGAGACGCGGCAGCCAGGCAACTTTGTCAAATTGGGGCGTCATCTGGAAACCAGCATCGCTCCACTTGTCAAAAATCCAAAAGTTGTTCCAATAAATGGCAACGTAGTTGAGCATCAGCGTAGTGATGATCTCATTGACCTTATACCTGGCTTTGAGGTACCCGGGAAAGAAGCCCCAGATCGCACCGCCGATCATACCCATCACAACCATCAAACCGAGCACAATGAACTTCGGGGTGGTTTCCAAGGGGACTATCGGAATCAAGACCACCAGGCTGGCAAAAAATGCGCCCATATAAAACTGGCCTTCTGCGCCGATATTCCAAAGTTTCATTTTGAAGGCAACAGAACAAGCCAGGCCCACCATAATCAATGGCGTAGCTTTGACCAGTGTATCGGAGAAAACCGGCCAGGAGCCAAAGGTTGCGGAGAAGAAAAATTTCAAGACCCGTAAAGGTTCGCCACCAATAAATTTCAGGATAATACCGCTAATAATAAAGGCAACCACCACCGAACCAAGCGAGGTCACGGCGGGTAGCCATTTGGGGACATCATCAGTGCGTTGTTCAAGACGGAGAGTGAACGGAATTTTCATGCCTCGCTCCTTTTGGTTCCCGTCATCATCAGACCAATTTCGTTGACATCTGCATCTTCAGCATCCAGGATGCCCATGATCTCGCCTTCGTACATGACTGCAATGCGGTCACTGAGGGTAAGCAATTCATCCAGCTCTTCAGAGATAAGCAAAAGCGCTGTACCGGCTTCGCGTTGCTCGAGCAACAACTTTTGAATGGACTCGATAGCGCCCACATCCAGACCACGGGTCGGCTGCATGGCAATCATCAATTGCGGCTTGATAGAAATTTCACGCGCCAAAATTACCTTTTGCAAGTTGCCGCCTGAAAGTTTACGCGCTTGCGTCCGCACGCTAGGAGCGAGAATACCATAGGCATTTTTCAATTCACGCGCACGATTACGCGCCACAGTGAAGTTAATCCCCCAACGGCTGCCAATTGGCGACTCCTGATAATTCTTCATGATCGTATTTTCAGTAATGGTCATATTCGGAGCAGTGCCAACCCCTGTCCGGTCCTCGGGAACGTGTGCAACGCCACTCTTGATCGCTTTGCCTGGCTCGAAATTGGCAACCTCTTCCCCATTAACCAGGACACTGCCAGTGCATAGCCTCAGCCCGGTGATCACCTCTGCCAACTCGCTCTGCCCATTGCCTGCTACACCTGCGATCCCCAGTATCTCGCCCTGACGTACGGTCAGCGAAAGCTTCTTGAGAGCCTGAATACCTTTATTGTTTTGCGCACTGACCTCGCGCACATCCAGGACAACTTCACCCGGCTTTTGCGCCTTTTTCTCCACAGTAAAGATAACCTTACGTCCCACCATCAATTCAGCCAATCTCTCGCCGGTGATACCTTCAATGTCAATACCCTCAGCAGTGGCGACACCTTTGCGTAAGACTGTCAGACGGTCGGCCACACTGGTCACTTCATGGAGTTTATGGCTGATGAAAATGATCGATTTACCCTGTTCAGTCATCGAGCGCATGGTATTCATCAACTCATCAATTTCCTGTGGCGCAAGCACCGCCGTTGGCTCATCCATAATCAAGATATTTGCACCACGGTAGAGTGTCTTCAGAATTTCCACACGCTGCTGCTCGCCAACCGACAACTGCCAGATCGGCGCCGCTGGGTCAACCCGCAAACCAAATTGTTCCTGCAGATCAAGGATCTTTTGGTCATATTTAGGCAAGTTCATAAAGAATCTTGGCTCGTTCAAACCGAGCAAGATATTTTCAGTCACTGTTTGAGTGGGGACCAGCATAAAATGCTGATGAACCATGCCAATCCCTTTTTCAATAGCGTCTTTCGGTGAGCCAAAACTGACTTGCTGACCATGCACCTTAATCGTCCCGGAAACAGGTTTATATAGCCCCGCCAGGGCATTCATCAGCGTACTTTTTCCAGCGCCATTCTCGCCCAGAAGGGCATGGATCTCTCCATTTTTCAAGGTGAGATTGACGTGGTCATTCGCAAGAACACCTGGAAAGCGAATAACAATATCTTGCATTTCAACGGCATACGGGGAAGGAGGCGAAGACATAGGAAATGCTCCAGTAGAAAAGGCTGATTTACAAAATCATACCATGACGAAAAATCGAAAATAATGCCAAAAGATGAGGCGACCCAGATTGGGTCGCCTCAAGGTTATTCAGAACAGTGACTTACTCGAGCTCAGGCAGTTCAGCGGTGATATTTTCGTTCCACCAATACATACAAGTTTGGCACTCGCTGCCGAACTGAGAGAAACCGTCGAGGTCAAGTTGCTCAAGGCTTTCGCCCTCTTCCAGAACCACGTTGCCCTGATTATCAACGATCGGGCCTTTGAAGACATCGAAGCGGGTGAATTCACCAGCCAGCATCTCGTCCAGCGTATCATTGATCAGAGCCAGATCTTCTTCAGGAAGTTCAGCGGCACCGGGTTGCATGGTTTCGCCTTCCATGAAGCCGAGCAAACCCATCGCGCCAGCATCCATATCGAAGTATTGCCAGCCACCTTCCCAGGTGCCTGCGCGGGACTGCTCAACGATGTCAGCATAGACGGGGCCCCAATTCCAATACATGGAAGTCAGGCAGGCGTCAACGGTGCAGTTGCCGCTATAGTCATAGGTGATGCCCCATTTACCATCGGGAGCAACCTCTGCAGGAGCGGGGGTGTCGGCACCGGTCATCACAACCTGCGCACCACCATCAAAGAGTGATGAAGCAGCTTCTTTTTCGATGATTGGGTCGTGCCAGGTGAAGATCCAGCGGACATCGATCGTGCACTCGGAACAAGTCTGCTCGACGCCGAGCGCAAAGGCGTTGCCCAGACGCAGTTCTTCGGGGATGGGGAAAGTAGCTATGTAGCCAATTTTTGGATTACCATCTGTCTTGGCGCGCGAACCAGCCAGCATACCGGCCAGGTACTTTATATCTTCCATGGCGCCCATCAGGTTACCAAAGTTGGCACCGTTGGCTTTGAAACCACTGATATGAATGATGTCCACATCGGGGAACTCTTCGGCCACAACTTCGGACGCATCCATAAAGCCGAAGGAAGTGGTGAAGATGACATCAAAGCCTTTGCGGGCCAATGAGCGAATCACCTGCTCGGCGTCGGCGCCTTCTGCAACAGTTTCAACATAAGCGGTGTGAACGTCGGCAACATTTTCTTCCACCCACATACGACCTACATCATGGGCCTGTGACCAGCCGCCATCATCGTGCGGGCCAACGTAGACAAAAGCAACATTATATTGGCCTTCTACGGTAGTTGGTATCTGATAAGCGCCTTCCTGCACAGGTTCAGCAGGTTCAGCGGGTTCGGCGGGTTCTGCACCAGCTGGTTCCGCAGGTTCGGCAGGTTCAGCGGCCTGTCCACAGGCCGAGGCGATCATCACGAACGCCAGTGCAAGGATCAAAACACGTAATAGTGTTTGGCGATTCATTCTTTTACTCCTCAATATATGTGATATGGTTAGTATTGATGGTCAATTTAACACGGGGATTATATGTTACACGGACCTCCTTTCATAATAAATGTCTAGAAAACGGGCGCTATTCTACTTGTAAGGCAGGTTTTTGACAACTAATTTTGTCTTAAAAAACCATCTTACGCAAGTCACAAGTCTCATGAATTACACACGAATAATGTCTTGGCTTGTATGACAAATTCGTTTTTCACCGGGGAAACAGGGACTTCCCGCTCTATGCGATTCCATAGCGTGCACAACAATGGACCGATGACATTTTTCGAAACCCTGTAAGAAATACCAGAGTACTCCAGAGCTTTTTCCCATTCCCCTGCATGGGCATAGCCCTCAACAAAGACGAAACGTTCGAGCGGATCATTGGGATAATCGTCCAGTTTGAAGGCCTTATCACCCAGCTCAGCAACCTGTTCCCAATCCCCAATCTGCCGCGCCAGGTCTGCCTGTTCAAAGTGGTAACACCATCCGTGTGCTGGTTCCGGGTTATAAATCTCCGGCATGCGCGCAGTTTGTTTTTCAAGAACGTTCGCAGTACTTGATAATTGCGCAGCTTCGCGCATCAAACTGTCATCGGGGATCAGGCGGTTATACGGATCGATCTCCGGATCGAGCAGGCGCAGGCAGCCTGGCGGGGCATAATAAAAAGCCATCGTCTGCGAGGTGGTGCCTTCGAACTGCCCTGCCAGATAATCGTATGTCACAGATTGTCCCGGCTCCAGGCTCGGCAGCGCGCCGCCCAGACGGTTGGTGGGATAAAAAAACACATAGCCCACGCGGCTGGTGTGGTTGTCCGGCGCATAGATCCAGTTCAAGGCCGCGCCGATCGAGTTGTCCGCATAATAATTCAACTCTTCATTCATCAACACAATCGTGCCCGTTTCCAGGCCAGGCGCGCGCCAGGTCATCTGCCAGAACAGGTTCTTTTGGTTGTTCCAATCCCTGCGAAATTCGTTCGACCACTGGAACTGCCGACCTGCCGCCAATGCAATAAATACCGCGACAAGAAGCCAATCCAGCCGGTAGGGAAGCAACGAGATCAAACCGCCTAACAGTAAGCTGACACCCAGCATAAAGGATAACGTTGCCCGATTGGCGGGAAATCCCAGAGAGACCGGCACGCCCGTCAGCCAGAACGGCCAGCCAGCCACTAAGAGGATGAAGAGGCCCAGTCCAATGGCCCAATAATAATCATTTTTCTCACTTCTCTCCGCAACCTTCATCAACGCTTCAACACCGTCCTGAGCCTGCTTCCGGAGCAACGCCATAATGACCACTCCATACGTGACCAGCGTGATTGCTCCGTAAACGAGCGTTGTGCGCGGACCATCTGTCACCAGATCGGGCAACCGGAAGGCCTGTCCCCAGGCCGCCGCTGTGACCGTCCATAGGCTGGCCGGGAGGGTGGTAAGAAAATTGAAAGGTACTGTGCCAGCCGGGTCCCCGCCGATTTCGTAAATCTGATTGTTGAAGATGAATAAACGGGATAAGACCGCAGCCACGAACACGGCCAGGTAAGGAATCCACAGTTTCAAGGTCCGGCGCAGATGCGCTTTTAAGTCCAGGTGCTGGTCACGTAAGAGAGTCCAAAGGATGGCTATCCGCGCGGCTTCGAGCGTGAAGAAATATTCATGCATCCACAAATTGAGCGCGGAGAAAACCAGCGCAAGTGACGTCCAGGTCCAGAAGCGTTCTTTTTGGGCACGCAGCATCAGATAAATGGAGAGCAGGAAAAAACTGAGAACGATGAAAAAATGGCTGTAAAGAAATGCCCCCCATTGTTGGTTGAAGCCGGGATAGAGCAGGAAAAGCAAAGCGGTCCCCAACGCGAAACTGGTTTTTTGGGGAAACAGCTCCCGCAAAATCGCCCAGACCAGTAATCCCGTTACCCAGCGCCAGAGCAGCGCAAAGGCCTGCCAATATACGGGGACCTGTGGAAAGAGCCGTGTAGTGACTTGATACAGTAAGCCCCAAACCGGTCGATTGCTGGAAAAATACTGCGCCATCGCCTCCGGCCCCAACTGGTACCGGATCCAAGACATGGCCAATCCATCCCAGTAGAAACCAAGCTGTGGTATCAGCAGTCCATAAGCAAGGACGGCCACAAATGCCAGCACCAACGGCGGGGATGTGAGCAAAGGGGGGAGGCGTTTCATCGGTTTAGTTTGGTAGTTGGACAGCCACAATATTTTATGCAACTACCCAACTACCTACCCATCAAACTAAAGAACTACTCAACTATGGCACTATCCATGTACCGGTTTCGCCATCGAGAGCGCGTTGAATATTCGGCGGATCGGTAATGAGAGCCTTCTGGCCGCCTTCTTTCAGAAACTTGACAATGGCCTTTACCTTGGGAAGCATGCTGCCAGGGGCAAAGTGACCTTCGGCAATGTACTGCTCGGCCTCGGCAACGGTCATTTCATCGATCCATTTTTGATCGGGTTTGTTAAAGTTAATGGCAACTTTTTCCACCGCGGTAGAGATGACCAGCAAGTCGGCATCGATCAGGTTGGCCAGTAACCCAGAAGCAAAATCCTTATCGATCACGGCTTCCACTCCGCGCAGGTCGCCATCTTCCTTCTCAACCACTGGAATACCGCCACCTCCAACTGCCACAACCGAGAATCCGCTTTCGACCAGTTTCTTGATGGCGTCTACTTCTACAATGTGTATCGGCAAAGGCGAAGGTACCACACGACGCCAACCGCGTCCTGCGTCTTCCACAAAATCCTGGCCTTCGGCTATACGTTCTTTGGCTGTCTCTTCGTCGAGAAAGGAGCCAACCGGCTTGGATGGCTTGTCAAAGGCCGGGTCATTCGCGTCAACCTGGACTTGCGTCACGACTGTTACGGCTTGCTTGTCCATGCCGCGCTTCTTGAACTCGTTGCGCAAGGCTTTTTGCGCCATGTAACCGATCGCACCCTGGGTATCCGCGCCGCAGTAGTCCATGGGAACAGGATGCAGTTCATGCATGGCCAGCTCGGAACGGCGCAAAATAAAACCGACCTGCGGTCCATTCCCATGTGTGATGACCACATCCCATCCATCCTGGATCATACTGGCGATATGACCCATAGTTTCTTTGATCGCATCGAATTGATCTGGAATGGACTGCCGGGTCTTATCCACGATCAGAGCGTTGCCCCCCACAGCGACAACAGCAACTTTTTTCTCTGTCATCAGGACCTCATCGTCAGGGCCATGACGGCCTTCTGCGCATGCAGGCGGTTCTCGGCTTCATCGAAAACGACCGAGTTCGGGCCGTCCATCACTTCGCTGGTGACTTCGATGTCACGGTCAGCGGGTAGTGGATGCATATAAATGGCGTCGTCCTTGGCTTTGCTCATCAGTTTGGAATCCGTGATCCAGTGCTTGTACTGGTCCTGGATTTTCTTGCCTTCGTCAGGGTCGTCCGTGACCAGCAAGGGTCCCCAGGATTTGGCATACACCACATCCGCGTCTTCCACGGCTTTCTGCATGCCATCCTTATCGCTGATGACTTCAAAGCCAGTATGATATTTGCGGGCCTGTTCTTGAGCCTGTTCCATGATGTCGGGCATCAGCTTGAATTCCGGCGGATGCGCCAGAACAACGTCCATGCCAAAGCGCGGCATCTGCAGGATCAGTGATTGCGGAACAGAGATAGGCTTCAAGTAGGAAGAAGCATACGCCCAGGATACAACCATCTTGCGCTTGCGCAGGTCGCGGCCTTTCTTTTCCATGATGGTCATCAGGTCAGCTAAGCATTGATGCGGATGGTAAATCTCGCACTGCATGTTCAGTACCGGCACACGCGAGGCTTCAGCCACCAGGTTGAGGTAGCGGTTGCCCGTTCCCCAGGTCACGTGGCGGATGGCAATGCCGTCAAAGTAGCGACCAAAGATCTCGCCAAGTTCTTTTTCGGTGTCACCGTGAGAAATCTGGGTGGTCTTGCTATCAATAAAGGCCGCATGACCGCCTAATTGCGCCATGCCAGCCTCGAATGAACCTCG
>JBAVJG010000086.1:0-2787 GCA_049687655.1 Anaerolineales bacterium
GGTCAGATGGGCAGGTTCAAAAGCATGCCTACATAACTTTTGCATCGGGCAATTTTCGCCACATCTTATCTTTGACGACCACAAATACCACGACAAGCAGCCAGAGCACCAGCAAGCCCAGGTCGGAGGTCGGCAGGAAATTGACCACCGTGTTGAAGGATGTATGCAGGAACATCATCAGGAACAAGTTACCGCCCGAACGATTGTAAAACCAGGCCAGGAAGATGGACAGCAAGATACGGAAAATGAAACCGCCGAGCATACCACCCACCAGGTCACCGGGGTAGAAACCATTCAGATAGAGCGGCAGATGCCACAACGACCAGGCTACGGACACAATCAGCGCCGCCACCAGCGGGCTAAACCGCTTTTGCAGTTCGGGCTGCATCAAACCACGCCAGCCGGGTTCTTCGTTGCCGCCTTGGGCCAGAAACGTCAGCCCGAAGGTCAGTGCGTAGATCGGCAGGATCTGCATCAGGGATTGACCCCATAGGCCAGGGTATTCAACCTCGGCGCCGATGAGCGAGGCCAATCCCCAGGCAACCAGAATCATCGCTGGGTAGAACAGCAAGCCAAGGATGGTCCAACCCAGGGGTAATCTCCAGGGCAGGATGGAAGCCATGCGCTCACGGACATTTGGGTTGCGGGATAGGGCGCTGGAATACACCCAGCCACCCACCAGGCTGACCACCAGAGCGGCTACCACGACAGACGGAGTGAGTGTCAGGTTTGTTGCCAGCGTGTCGTATCCTGGAATGTTCCCAACCAGATAACGCAAGGCTATTATTGTAAAGATGGTCAGCGAGGCGATAACCACTATGGAAAGCTTCTTGGATGAGAAGCCCGGCTTTGTACCGCTCATCAGACCAAGCGTCAGTATGCCACCGATGGCGGGGCCAAAGCCACCGATCATCACAATCGCGGTGAGGAGCAGGCTTTGTTGTTGCAGCGGGATGGCTGCCAGCCAGAACAGCCAAGTCCAAGTGAAGTTGATCAGTAGAAATGTAAGTACAGGATGTTTTTGGGTAAACGATTTCATGAAAATTCCTTTTTTGTTGAGATCACATTTATTGTTGTTCTTTTTCATCATACAAAAAAATCTCCCCAGTTACATCGGTAGCCTGGGGAGATTTAGGACTGGCAGATGGAGGAGTTCTGAACCTGGTCAGGTGGGTAGTTACGGGAACTGAATGGAATCACCAACGCTCAATGTATGATAAGAGCTGGTGAACGCCTTCTCGAAGGCTTGTATGGCTTCCAGGCTGCTGTCATGTGGAGAAAGGGCAACCAGCCTGGGTTGGCGTGCTTGCAAGAATTGAATGTGCGGCTGAACCTCTTCAGAGCTTGCGCCTTCATAGTGCAAGCCGCCGACCACGCCGATCACGGGCAGGCTGTATAAACTCTCTGCGCGTTCTACCAGCCGTTCGAGCGTGGGATGCCCACAACCGGAAATTAACACCAATCCTTCACCCTCGACATTCACAACCAGGGCCTGCTCCGTGCCTTTCGGCTCAAACAGGGATAAGGGAAAAACTTCCTGGTAGGAGATAACGCCTGTTGTCGCCACATCCGGCGCGGGCAGGGTGGGGACGGTGGCGTGAATAGCGCCCTTAAACGTCACGGGAGCAGGCACAAAGATCAATCGTTCGCCCAGGTCTCCGGGCAACTTGAAGTCACCCATCGAAACCGTGTGTTCTCTCCAGGCATCCAGCCCGCCAACGTGATCAGGATGGGGATGACTGACCACGATCCGGTCGATTTCATCCCAACCAATTCCGAGTTTCTGCATATTCTGCTCGAAAGGTGGGGCAAGCGATCCACCAGGGTTATCGCCCACATCCATCAGGATGGTGGCTGAATCGGTGCGGATCAGGTATGAGACACCGTGCCCAATGATAAATTCATCAGTTGAACCGGCTTCCTCGTACAACGGAATGATTTCCAATCGAGAAGTTGTTTCCAGTTGCGGCGCTGGGGAAGGCATATTGTCCCACTCGGCTGCGATCTCGCGCTTGGCGAACAATTGCCGGATGCCGAAAAATGAAAAGGCAATGAACAAAAGCCCTACAAGGCTAATCATAGTGATTGAAATGATTTTTTTCATGGCAAATCCTTTGACTCCCGCAGGCGGATGTGACCCAACCGGCGGGAGATAGTCTAGAAATCAGGGTTGATAAGTTTCAGGCAGCACGGTGTCGACCAGGATGCTGTGGTATTTGTCGGCTTCCTCCCAGATCATGCCGTGCCCGGAGTCTTCGAAGAAATACAACTGTTTGCTAGGTGCATCCAGCAGATTGAAATACTCTTCCGGAATCTGGGGCGGGTTGTTCATATCGTGTCGACCCAGGATCAGGTAAACGGGCAGGTCGAAGCGCGTGGCATCCAGGCGGTAGTCCATATCCTGCAGCTGCGGGTAAACCTGGTTGAAGGTGTTCATCAAGCCCAACAAGTAGTACACGCGGTCGAGCCAGCCATATTCGGGTTGTTTGAGCATCAGCATCAGGATATCGCCGTCGCGGCGGTACTCTTCGTCCTTGATGTTGGGGTATTCATAGAGGCTGTACTCACGCCCGAAAAGCGTGGAATAGGGCTGGATGGGGCTCGCGCCCATATAGGGCGGCTCACCCTGCGCTTCAAGCGTCTGGACGAACTGGCTGTCCCCCGTTTCGACGGAATGATCCATCACCATCTGGTAAATGAGTTGGTCCGTTTCACGCACATCCACCATTTGGGCCGTGCCAATATACGCGTGAAACAAGTCGGGGCGAGCCTGCGCGGCGCGGGCGC
>JBAVJG010000087.1:0-6531 GCA_049687655.1 Anaerolineales bacterium
TCAGGCAGATGAAGATCATGAATCCGGTCGCCAGCGAGACCGAGAACAAGGTGCGGCGGAACAGGCGCAGGTCGAGCATCGGCTGCTCCAGGCGCAGTTCGATCAGGATGAACAGGGCCAGGAACACGACCCACGTGCCAATCAGCAGCAGTACGGTCGGGTTTCCGAAGCCGACCCGCTGGCCGAGTGTCAGCGCCACCAGCAGTGAAAGCAGCGAAACACACAGTGTCAGCGCGCCCCAGTAGTCGAAGCGTTGCCCGCCCGGCGGTTTGAAAGCCGGCACATAGCGCATTACCATGAAGGTGCCGATGATCCCAATAGGCAGGTTGACGAAAAAAATCCAGTGCCAGGACAGGTTCTGGACGATCAGGCCACCCAGCGTGGGACCGACTGCGATCCCGACCGAGACGATCGTCCCGCTGATGCCCAGCGCGCGTCCCCGCTCGGACCCCGGGAATGCTTCCGTCACAATCGCCATTCCCAATGCCATGATCATCGATGCGCCAACTGCCTGCAGGACGCGGAATCCGATTAAGGTGTAGATAGTGGGCGAGAGACCGCACAGCACCGAGCCGGTCGTAAAGACGATGAAGCCGGTTGTGTAGATGGGCTTCTTGCCGTAGATGTCTGCCAGGCGGCCGACTCCCAGCATCAGCGTAGTGACTGCCAGCAGGTAGGAGAGCACCACCCACTGCACGAGGGCAAAGTCAGTTTCGAAGAAGTTCACCAGTGTTGGCAGCGAGATGTTAACGATGCTGCCGTCGATGGTTGCCAGGAAAACGCCCATCCCGACGGCGGACAGAACGTACCATTTTTGTGAATAGTCTACTTCTGGAGGAGAGGATTTCATGGATGTCCCTGATTGTGAAAGATGGGGCGATTATATCCCACAGGTCTGGTTTCTCAGGCTTTACCCGTGTTTGCGCTTATGTTAAACTCTTCCTACTGTAAAATTATTGTTCATCCTTATTATCCAGAAAACAAGATAGCCCATGAATTTTGAAGGATCGATATTAGCAGGCAGTCCGCATAATCTTTTCGCCCGACTCGTCGGCGGGTGGGCAGGTAAGACCCGCATCTGGCTCGAGCCGGGCGGCATCCCGACTGAGTACCAGACGCAAGGCAGTATTCAATTGGTCCTCGGCGGGCGTTTTGTCATCTATCTCTATCAAGGTGCAATGGAAGCAGAGACGCAGCACGGCATGTTCACCTTCGGGTACAACACAGATCTCGACCGCTTCGAAACCGGTTGGATAGATAGCTTCCATAATCACACCGCCATCATGTTTTGTGTGGGCAATGCTATCGAGAACGGATTTTCCGTGCTTGGCAGTTATCCTGATCCCAGCGGCGGCCCGGATTGGGGCTGGCGTACTGACGTTCAATTGCTCGATGCTGAGCAGCTTGTCATCACTGCCTACAATATCAGTCCAGAGGGCGAGGGGGCCAAAGCCACGGAAACACAATTGATAAGGATGAAAAGATGAAAATTCTCGTCATTGGCGGCACCCGCTTCCTGGGACGTCATCTTGTCGAGTCTACCCGCGTGCGTGGGCATGAAGTCACGCTCTTCAATCGCGGACAAACAAACCCTGATCTGTTTCCACAAGTGGAAACCATCCTCGGCGATCGCGAGCAAGACCTGGATAAACTAAATGGCCGCGCCTGGGACACAGTCATAGACACATGCGGATATGTGCCTCGTATCGTAAGTATGACGGGGGAGGCTTTGAAAGATGCGCTGGAGCGTTACGTATTCATCTCCAGTATTTCCGTGTATGCAGATTTCAGCAAAATTGGTGTTAACGAAAATGATCCGGTTGAAACAACTCAGGATGAAACTGTAGACGATAATTCTCTCGAGACCTACGGCCTGCGAAAAGCATTGTGTGAGCAAGCTATCCGGGACATCTTCGGCGAAGAGCGCACGCTGACTGTTCGCCCGGGCCTCATTGTTGGTCCGCATGACCCAACTGATCGCTTCACGTATTGGCCCATGCGAGTAGCACGCGGGGGAGACGTTCTTGCACCCGATAGGCCTGATGCGCCCATACAGATCATCGATGTACGCAGCCTTTCTGAATTCATTCTTAAACTGGTCGAGGAGAAAGCGTCCGGTGTTTTCAATGCTACCGGCCCGGACTACAAGTTAACTTTCGGAAAAATGCTTGAGACAAGCCAGCAGGTGAGCAAAAGCGATGCAAATTTTCGATGGGCTCCGGTCGAGTTTCTCAGCCGGCACAATGTCGCCCCATGGAGCGACCTGCCGGTCTGGCTGCCGGACTCCGGGGAAAGTGCGGGGTTCGCGCGGGTAAACGTTTCCAAAGCCATCGCTGCCGGGTTGACGTTTCGACCGCTGGAGGAGACCATCCGGGATACGCTCGAGTGGGCTTCCACGCGCCCGAAGGATTATGAGTGGCTGGCCGGGTTGAAAGATGAACGCGAGCACGAATTATTGAGACTGTTAAGTGAATCATAAGGAGAAACATGTATTCTAGACGTGCCCGCCGTGCTCAGTTATCTCAATCCGGCTGCAACTATCCTGTTGGCAGCTATCTTTCTTAAAGAACGTGTGGCGCGCTCCCGGGCCATCAACATCTTACTGACCTTGATTGCAATTATTTTCCTGACCAGCTAGCCATGCTCACCGCTCCCATACTCTTCGGCTTGCTCTCCGCGCTCACCTGGGGCGCTGGCGACTTCAACGGCGGACTGGCTGCCAAGCGCAGCAATCCCTATGGTGTGGTCGCGGTGGCGCATATCATCAGCCTGGGTTTGTTGGTGCTGCTCATCCCATTTGTCGGCGAACCCATCCCACCCTTACAGGATTGGCTGTGGGGCGGCGCTGCCGGACTCACAGGGGCTATCGGTCTGCTGCTGCTCTACCGCGCCCTGGCCGAGGGACGCATGAGCGTTGCGGCCCCGGTCTCTGCTTTGCTGGCAGCCGCTATACCGGTTGTGGTAGGAATCTTCCTGGACGGGAACCCCGGCGCATGGGCCTTGTTCGGGTTCATCCTGGCGTTGGCGGCTGTTTGGCTGGTTTCCGGTGGCGAGGGAATGGGCATCCATTTCGATGTAGTGGGCCAGCCTGCGGTGGCCGGGATTGCTTTTGGAACATTTTTCATTTGCCTCGAGCGCGCCAGCCAGACCTCCCTGCTATGGCCCCTGGTGGCAATACGCTTTGTCTCTATCACCAGCATGCTGGGCTATGCCCTCCTCACGCGGCAGGTCTGGATTCCAAAACGGGAGAGTCTCATCCCCATCCTGCTAAGTAGTATCCTCGATACGATTGGTAACGCCGCTTATGCCCTCTCGGCCCGCACTGGCCGGCTGGATGTGGCCGCTGTGCTGGGTTCGCTCTATCCCGGTGCCACTGTGGTGCTGGCCTGGATTTTTCTAAAAGAAAATATTTCACGCGTACAAGCCATTGGTATTTTGTTAGCGCTGTCCGCAATTGTGATGCTGACTCTGTAGTCAATCGAGAAGGAGTATTCCATGGGCAAATTAGAAGACAAAGTTGTCATCATCACAGGTGCTACTTCCGGCATAGGGAAGGCCGCCGCAACGCTATTTGCGCAGGAAGGCGCGCGAGTCGTCATCACGGGACGCAGGCAGAATCGCGGCGAGGGAGTCGTTTCCGAAATCCAGGCATTGGGTGGCATCTGCCAGTTCATCCAGACGGATCACACCGATGCTGCAGCCTGCACCCGTGTCGTCGAGCAGACTCTGGCCGACCACGGCCGCATTGACATCCTGTTCAACAATGCCGGCATCGTCACCAGCGGTACCGCCGAAACCGTGACCGAAGAGGACTGGCAAGCCACCCTGGCCATCAACGTGACCGCCGTGTGGCGTATGTCACGGCTGGTCATCCCCATCATGCGGAAGCAAGGCGGGGGCGTGATTGTCAACAACGGCTCGGATTGGGCAGTGGTCGGCGCGCGGGACGCGCTGCCTTATGCGGTCAGCAAAGGCGCGGTAGCGCAGATGACGAGGAGTATGGCGCTCGACCACGCGCATGAAAACATCCGCGTGAACGCGGTTTGCCCGGGCGATACCTTCGTAGAAAGGTGGCTGGAGGAAGGGTATTTCGAAGAGTCAGACCCGGTGACACGGGAGCAGGCCCAGGCTGAGTCCGCTGCGGATATCCCCATGGGGCGTTTCGCTGACCCGCTGGAAATCGCCAAAGCCGTGCTGTTCCTGGCGTCCGATGATTCTTCCTTCGTGACAGGTCATCTGCTGCTGGTCGATGGCGGCAATACGGCCCAGTAGGTCGAGACAACCAAAAACTCCCGGAGCGAATGCTCCGGGAGTTTCGTATGTCACACAGGGTGGCTTAGAAACCACCGCCAGCAATGGTAACGTTGGCGGCTTGCAGACCCTTCGGTCCCTGTTCGATTTCGAACTCGACCTGCTGGCCTTCTTCTAAACTGCGGAAGCCATCGGCCTGAATTGCGGTGAAGTGTACGAAGACATCTTCGCCGCCTTCATGAGCAATGAAGCCATAGCCCTTGCTTCCGTTGAACCATTTGACTGTGCCGGTGATACGTTCTGACATTTTGTTTGCCTCCTTATGGCAAATGAAAAAGATGTTTCAGGTACTTGTTTCGTTCCATCGGAGTAGTCAAACAAAATGACTCACGGAGTACTACCGTGAGCCGCCTTCGTCTTACTTATACCGCGAACTTACTAGTATCCTTCGGCGCACAGGATACCACAGGCGGGGATGGCTGTCAATCTGAAAATTCACCTAAATCAGGTCTGTTTGTGTTACATTATGGCATTGTTGCAACTATGGTTGATTATCAAATAAACACCTGCCAAAAGGGACAGGAGGCTCCATATGAATATTCTCGGCATTGACGTAGGCGGTTCTGGCATCAAAGGCGCACTGGTGGATATATCCACCGGCGAACTTCTGGATGAACGGTACCGCATCAAAACACCCAAGGGCGCGAAACCCGAACCGGTAGCGGAAACTGTAACAAAAATTGTCAGCTATTTCGATTGGAAAGGCCCCATCGGGATCGGCTTCCCGGCACCCATCAAGGGCGGGGTTGCGATGATGGCGGCCAACATCTCGAAGAAGTGGGTTGGTGTCAACGTAGATGAATTATTCTCACGGGCAACCGGTTGTCCGTGCACAACACTCAATGACGCCGATGCCGCTGGGCTGGCTGAAATGGAACTTGGGGCAGGCAGGGGACAGCCTGGCACCGTGATCGTTCTTACGCTCGGAACCGGAATCGGAACTGCCATCTTTAACAGAGGTAGATTGCTCCCGAATGCCGAGTTCGGCCATGTCGAAGTGGACGGACACGAAGCCGAATTGCGCGCCTCCGACGCTGCCCGCAAACGGGAGGATCTCTCCTGGAAAAAATACGCCAAACGCCTCAATCGTTACCTTGAAACGATGGAGAGACTCTTCTGGCCCAACCTGTTCATCATCGGTGGAGGCATCAGCAAAAACCACGAAAAATACCTGCCTTTACTCACCATCGACACCCCCGTCGTACCGGCGCAAATGCTGAACGAAGCGGGGATCGTCGGCGCAGCGCTGGCAGCGCGTAGGGAATAATCTTGTCCCACTCCCTGAAGATGAATGGTGAGCAGTCGCTTTTTTTTGACCTCAATTTGTGTACATCTGAGTTCATCTGTGGTTAAATTTCCCCGCAATGGATAAAAAAACCCTCAAGGTGCTCGAATACCCCAAAATTCTCGAGCGCCTGTCAGAATTCTGTGACTTTTCCGCCTCTAAAGAGTTGGCACGCACGCTGAAACCAACGGCTAGTAAGGACGAGGCTACGCGCCTGCTGGCCGAAACGACGGAAGCGCGCTTCCTGTTCTCCACCCGCGACCTGACCATCGGTGGCTCGCACGATATTCGCCCTACTGCAGACCTGGCAGAGCGCGGCGGTGTCCTCGATCCGCAGGCATTGCTGGACATCAAGTCTACGCTGATTGCCTGCCGTGAGTTGAAGAAGTCCCTGGAAAACGCCGCCGAAGAAGCGCCGCGCCTGGCCGAAATCGCGGTCGGCCTGCCCGAAACACACGGACTGGTGAGCGCCATCACACAGGTGCTCTCCGAGCGCGGCGAAGTGCTCGATTCGGCCTCGCCCAAACTTGCCAGCATCCGTCGCGAGAAGAAGGTTTCACATGATCGGTTGATGTCCAAGCTGCAAAAGTACATCACTGACAGCAAGACCACGCCCATGTTGCAGGAAGCCATCATCACCCAGAGGGATGGGCGTTATGTCATCCCGCTGCGCTCCGAGTTCAAAGGCCGTATCAAGTCGGTGGTGCATGACCAGTCGTCCTCTGGCGCGACCCTTTTCGTCGAGCCGCTGGCGGTGGTCGAACTCAATAATGCCACGCGCGAACTCGAGCTGGCCGAACGCGATGAGGAACGCCGTGTGCTGGCAGAGCTCTCCGCTGCGGTGGGCGAACACGCTGAAGAATTAACTTATGGTATCGAAAACCTGGCTGTGCTCGACCTGACATTTGCGAAAGCGAAATATGCGGATGAGATTC
>JBAVJG010000088.1:0-3876 GCA_049687655.1 Anaerolineales bacterium
AAGCGAGACTCTTGTGGGCGCTGCGGGACTCGAACCCACGACCTTAACATCCCCTAAATGGGGGCTTCGGTAGAATAAAAAAAGTCCCACTTGAAGCGAGAGTCTTGTGGGCGCTGCGGGACTCGAACCCACGACCTCTTCGGTGTAAGCGAAGCGCTCTAACCAACTGAGCTAAGCGCCCATGACAAATTTACTCGGCTATTATACGGCTAAGGTTGCAGGTTGACAAGTTGCGGGTTACACTTCCTGTGCCAAATTACTAATGGGAGAAGATAATGCGTATCATTCGCTATCAAATCAAAAATGAAACACCCAAATATGGATGGATATTGGATGACAAAGTCGGAGAGATCGAGGGAAACCTGTTTGGTTCCTACAAGCGCAAGGAAGCCGAAACGCCTCTCACGGACGTTAGCCTGCTTCCGCCATCTCAGCCGACCAAAATCGTATGCGTGGGACGAAACTATATAGACCATGCAAAAGAGCTGGGCAATGAAGTTCCAAAAATCCCGCTTATCTTCATGAAGCCACCTTCTTCGATCATCGGGGACGGTGAGAGTGTTATCTTGCCGCCGCAGTCCCAACAGGTTGAGCACGAAGCGGAACTGGTGGTCGTGATCGGCAAGCGCGGCAAGAATATCTTAGCTGAGAACGCCAGTGAATATATCTTTGGCTACACCATCGGCAACGATGTCACAGCTCGTGACTTGCAGCGCTCGGATGAACTATGGACGCGCGCCAAAGGCTTCGACACCTTCTGCTCCTTCGGCCCGTGGATCGACACCGAGTTTGACCCATCTGATTCGGTCGTCACCTGTCGCGTCAACGGGCAGATGCGCCAGATGGCCTCTACGCGTGACATGGTCTTCAACGTGGGCGTGCTGATCACCTACGTCTCCTCAATCATGACACTGGAACCCGGCGACCTGCTCTTTACCGGCACGCCTGCTGGTGTTGGTCTGCTCGAGGATGGGGATATAGTCGATGTAGAGATCGAAGGGTTGGGTAAGTTGAGCAATCCAGTCAAGGCATAATTTTGATATCTAAAAATGAGAAGGGCGAACACTCTTCCCATTTGAGGGCATGATAAAATAAAATCCGAGCTCTGATGTCTAAGGTAGGATAGCATATGCGTATTGCAAGAAAACTAAGCGCTGACCAGGAAGTTATCCAGCGCTTTCTTACTGTGCTCGGTGCCGCCATGATCGAACTAAGCGGCAACAAACTTGCTCGCTCCGAATTCTTCATCTTGGCGCACACATTCATCAGAGATTATATCGAAGGCGGATTCTTCAAGAAGGAAGAATTACTCATCCAGTCGCTGGAAGAGATCGGTTTTTCTACTGATGATGGGCCAATCGGATTTTTACGAAGTGACCAACACAAAAGCCACGAATCTGCCGCGTACCTGATCAATGCCGCGGAGCAGTGGCAGGCGGGGGATGAGAGCGTGCGTATAGAGATGGGTTGGGCAGCCAGCGAATATACCTCCACATTGCGTCAACATCTTGACCGGCTAAAAAACCTGATCTTCCCCTTGCTCGAACAGAATATTACCATTGAGGATGAACACAAGCTTTCCGAGAAAGTTGACGCGCTGGTCTTTGACGGGGGTATGCAAACCAATCCGGAAAAGTATGAGGCGCTGATCGTCACACTCGAAGAAGAATTGGCCGACTGGCGATAATTCTTTCGTTATTTCATAAAATCTGTAGATAACTTTTTGGATCCAGAGGGCAGATGGTTAGTCTGCCCTTTTTGATTTGGATATTGCGGGGTAAAATTATATATAATTTTAAGATGTCATTGCGAGGAGGCCGTAGGCCGAGGCGGCAATCCCCAAACTAACAGGAGATTGCTTCGTCGCTCCGCTCCTCCCAACGACAGAAGCAAATAGGAATCATTATGCTCCAACTCCTCCATACCCCCCTTCACGAACGGACATCAGCACTCTGCACGCCCCAAAACTGGCGGCGCTGGGCTGGCTATCTGGTTGCGGGCTCATATGAACTGTCGCTCGACCGCGAGTACTGGGCCATCCGCAATTCGGTGGCGCTGATCGATGTCTCTCCGCTGATGAAATATCTCATCACGGGGAAAGACGCGGCACGGTTGCTTAACCGCGTGGTCACGCGTGACATTGACAAGTTGCAGGTTGGGCAGGTCTACTACACGGGCTGGTGCGACGAGGAAGGCAAAATGCTTGACGATGGCACTGTCTCACGTTTAGACGAGTCTACCTACCGCCTCACCTCCGCGGACCCAAGCCTGCGCTGGCTTTCGATGAATGCCGTCAGTATGGAGGTTGAGATAACGGATGAAACTGAGGGCATGGCAGCGCTCAGTTTGCAGGGACCAAACGCGAGGTCAGTTTTGAAGCGGGTTTGTGAGTCCGATGTGGAGGGGCTGAAATTCTTCCATATAATGGAAACTAAGTTGGACGGCATCCCCATCACTATCTCGCGGACGGGGTATACGGGCGACCTGGGCTACGAGATCTGGATGGATGTATCGGGTGCGCTGGCGGTCTGGGATGCGTTGATGGCAGCCGGGGGCGATTACGGCATCACACCGGTCGGCATCCTGGCGATGGACATGGCGCGCGTGGAGGCCGGGCTGTTCATGATCGAGGTGGATTACACGGCTGCGAACCACGCCTGGATCGAGGCGCAGAAGTCGTCGCCGTATGAGCTGGGGTTGGGTTGGACGGTGAACCTGGATAAGCCAGGTTATTTTGTAGGGCGGCCTGCGCTGGAGCGCGAGAAACGCGAGGGTTCGGACTGGAAGATGGTGGGGCTGGAAGTGGAGTGGAACGGGATGGAGCGCCTGTTCAAGGATGTAGGCCTGCCGCCGCAGATCCCTGGAATGGCGGAGCGAGGCAGTTTGCCGGTGTTGGTCGGGGGCGTGCAAGTGGGCTATGTCTCTACGTCAACCTGGTCGCCGCTGTTGAAGAAGTACATCGCGCTGGCGCATTTGCAGAAGCCGTATTATGAGATTGGAACGGATGTGAGAATGGAAGTGACGGTGGAGCACCATCGTCAGCACGCGCCTGCGAAAGTGGTGAAACTACCGTTCTACGAACCCACCTGGAAGAAAATCTGATAACCGCTAAGGGCGCGAAGCGCGCGAAGTTTTATTAGGTTTTTCTTTGCGATTTTAGCGTGCTTAGCGGTTTTGAAAAGAGATTCTGTAACCCCGAATCTCTACTGTGAAACAGGAGTCAACCTGCGTGATCGAGAAACCTGACATTACGGACGAAAGAATTATCGCTACTTTGCGAGAGAGTTTTTCGATTCCCGTAGCTGGCGTTGAATTCCTACCCCTCGGCCTGGATTCATCCGCCTGGGCCTATCGTGTGGAGACGAAAGATGCAACTTATTTTCTCAAACTCAGGAAGGAAATCCCCAACCCAGCCGGAATTCTGATTCCGTGCTACCTCAAGGAAAAGGGCGTGCAGCAAGTGATGGCTCCGCTGTCAACGAAGGATGGAAAAGCCTGGGCAAGCGCAAATGATTTTTTCTTTATCCTGTATCCCTTCATCACGGGGAAACGCGTGATGGATGTGGGTATGTCGGACCCACACTGGATTGAATTTGGTTCAGTGTTAAAACGGCTTCACACCACGAAATTGTCTCCCGAACTTTTACGCCAGATCAAGCGCGAGACCTTTATCCCGAAGCAGCTTGAATATTGTAAAGAACTCCATGCGCAGGTTAAAGCGCGCAAATATGTTGATCCCTTTCAAAAAGAATTGGTTGACTTTTGGCTGGGAAACTTCGAAACGATTGCGACCATCCTCCAGCGGACAGAAACCCTGGCAAAAAGGATGCAGGAAACGGATTTGGAATTCGTCCTCTGCCACGCGGACATACACAC
>JBAVJG010000089.1:0-2782 GCA_049687655.1 Anaerolineales bacterium
CTATGTAGCATTTGGAGTAGCGGTCTTTCTGCAAAAGGGTGAACGATTCTTGAAATGGACAGGAATCCTGGCGTCGTTGCTGCTAACTTCGAGCGCCTTTTCGGTTGCAGCCGCGCTAACGTACGTAATCGATTATCCTTTCTCTCTCGGCTGGTCAGAGGGAAACCGCCTGTGGGACTATTCGGTCTTGTTTGGGAGAGATTTATACAATTATCCCGCTGGTGGCGAGATCTATTCACTGACCGATGTCGGCAGGCAACTAGTGGGGGGGATTCTATTTTTATTTCCGAACGTATCAATTTTCACTGAAAGACTCTGGGCGGGGCTGACGACGGTAATCCCCTATATATTGCTTGGGCTGGCTGCCTTTCGAAGTGATTTCAAAGATAAAAAACTCTGGCTTTCAATGGGACTGGCTACCTTTATATTTTTGAAACAAGGTCCAATCCATCCGCCGCTTGTCTTGTGCGCGTTCCTGGTGGCTCTCGTCTGGCGTAAACCGCTCTGGCTGGCCATCCCTGCGATTTTTGTAACGAGTTATCTGGCCGAAGTAAGCCGTTATACCTGGCTATTTGCACCCGCCATCTGGATTGTGATATTGGAATTCTCCGGCGCAGCGCTCGATAACGGTCGCGTGCAAAAAGCTACCTGGCAGAGAGCAACTGCCCTGGGACTGTCTGGAGCATTGGGGGGCTATTTGGGAGAGACTTTGATGCGTTGGGTCAGGGTCACCTTCTTTCAAGGAGAAACTGCAGCTCTGACTGGTGAAGGCGCTATCAGCGTATCTTCTATCTCTTCGGCTGTATCTCAGCATCCGCTGTTGTGGTATCGCCTCTTTCCCAATGCGACATCAGGGATAGGCATTTTGCTGACCTTGCTCATTGCTATAGCTCCGATGATCGTGCTGCTGGTTTATCTGTCTGTAACGAGAAGGTGGAAATTGAGTGCCCTGCAAAAATTGGGGCTCATTTTGCCTTTGCTGGCATTCCTGGTAGTTGGTTTGGTGGTGAGTACCAAGGCCGGGGGTGGCGGGGACCTGCATAATCTGGATATGTTTTTAATCGGGTTATTGTTCACGGCCGTGATCGCCTGGGAAAACGGAGGCAGGCAGTGGCTGAGTCAGATCGGTACGTCCCCGGTCTGGGTCAAGGGTACTTTGATTCTGCTGTTAGTCATCCCGGGCATCCCGCCGTTGTCCGCATTGCGTTCTTTTCAGTTTGCCGAGGACCTCCCCTGGCTGGTGACATTGACGGATGTTTCAGACGGAAAATTCCTTGAGATGCTGCCCCCGCAGGAGGAAGTAGATGAAATTTTGAGGACGATTCGTCAGGAAGTAGATGTCAAAGAGTCGCAGGGCGAAGTGCTCTTTTTGGACCAACGCCAGTTACTGACTTTTCGGTATGTCAATGATGTGCCCTTGGTCCCTGAGTATGAGAAGAAAGTTCTGATGAACGAGGCTATGGCCGATAATGCTGTTTATTTTGCACCTTTTTATGCGGATCTAAAGGCCGGCCGCTTTTCGCTAATCGTAAGCGAACCATTACGGGCGCCTGTCAAGGATAGCAGTTACGAATTTGGCGAAGAGAACAATGCCTGGGTGAAATGGGTGGTGGAGCCGGTGCTGTGCTATTATGAGGAAATCGAGACGTTCAGAAGCGTGCAGATCCAGTTGCTTGTCCCCAGGCAGGGAATCGTTGACTGTTCATCTGCGCTGCCGGCAGAAATACAGGATTAGATAAAGTGCCAGGCTTTTCGAGATGAAGTTCGAGCTTACGAAGTTCCTTATCAGGTATGAAAAGGCTATCCCTTTCATACTGTTCATCCTGTTTCTGTTGATGACCGTTCCGGGCATTTCCTGGGGGACACCTGCTCTTTGGAATGTTGATGAATTGTACTGGCGCGTCAATAAGGCGTTGGGGGGCGAATTGATTTTCGATGAAACCGAGCCCGACTTCAATTATCCTTCGCTTCCCAAGCATGTCATGTATGCTGTAAGCTGGTCCGTTCGCGAATTGGGCGGCAATGCGAGCCAGATGATTGTCTCAGCCAGATTGATTTCGGTAATTTTAGGCGGGCTCACGGTACTCTTGGTTTACTATTTGGCCAGGATACTGAGCAAAAATATTTATATACATTTGTTAGCCGCGGTTCTCACGCTTTCGAATATGATTCTGGTGCATAATGCACGTTTTGCCCATAATGATCTTTACCTGTTATTTTTTATTACTTTATCACTCTTCGCTCTAGTAAAATACAGGCTTTCAGAAAACCGATTGTGGATCTATCTGGCATTCTTTTCCATAGGGTGTGCCACATCCAGCAAATATACAGGTGCGACCTTTGGCCTTGTGGCTGTTGTCATTTATCTGATTACAAACAGGCAGAACCTTTTCAAGAACTGGTTACGGACAATTGAAACGATCACCATTAGTTTCGTTCTGACAGTTGCAGGATATGTGGTTGGTACACCGAAGGCTTTGCTTTGGATGTCTTATTACTTCAAACGTATGGTTCCGGCTGCTTTGCGGAACGCCAGTTACGGACGCACGCCCGATGCCCTGCCGGGTGTCTTTGGTCAATGGGATGTGTTTCGAAGTGGGGTTGGTTCAGCCGTTTTCTATCTCTTTATCGCGGCTCTTATCTGGCATATCTTCAAACTTGTGGGCCGTTCATTTCAAAAGCCAATTGTGGATGAAGACAGAAACAAAGCGATTTCAGTGGTCTTGTTAGCAATAATAATTTTCAATATCCCATATTTGTTTTCTTATAATTATCAAAGCCG
>JBAVJG010000090.1:0-1658 GCA_049687655.1 Anaerolineales bacterium
CAGGATTACGAGGTGGAGGTTCCCCCGTGCGAACGGGGCGCTAATCCCGGAGTTCCGGGAAAAAATCGGATAGATCAGCGGATGCCTTCGGAGCCCGGTCACAGGCTCCCTTCTCCCTTCCAGAGCAAGCACTGACCGAAACCTGCCCGGTAACGAGCAGCACAGGGTCCGTGCGGTGATACAGGTGATAATCTATACCTGTTTGCACATGGAAGGGCAGCTTTTTTTAATGCAGGATTGCATTTAACAGGCATGCCCACGCATGCCTGTTTTGTTTTACTCTCACCTTTTCCCAGGAGGCGTGAGGAGGCCAAGGAGCAAAAATGATCGTGAGAATGTGGCATGGTAGAGTCCCTTCAGAGAAAGCGGAGGCGTACCGCGAGTTCACCAACCGGCGCGCCATCCCCGAATACCAATCGGTTAAGGGAAACATCAGCGTTCACGTGCTCGAACGCCGTGAAGGTGACGTCACACATTTCATCACATTAACCTTCTGGGAAAGCCTAGAAGCTATCAAAGGCTTTGCAGGTGAGGATGTGGAGGTTGCTAAATACTATCCGGAAGACAAGAACTTCCTGCTTGAGTTCGAACCGAATGTCGTTCATTATGAAGTGGTGGGGCAGTCTGAGTGATAGGCACTGAGCGGACGCTGAGTGTAACAAGGCGGTAGTCGAAGGGCGCTTCGACTGCGCTTACCTACCGGCTCGCTCCGCTCAGCGTAAAAGAAAGCAAGAATCGGGTGTATTTCTGTGACAGAGATTTGTAGAATGGGAATAATGATTAAACCGCAGATGAACACAGATAAATATTTGTTGCTTGATGAGTGGTGTGAAATCATTAAAGCAAAACTGTTTATTAAAAATTTCTGGGTTCATCGGTGTTCATCTGTGGTGAATTCCCAAAGGAGTTTCCCATGAATACCATCGTCACTGATTACCAGCAACTGTCCGAGGATTACCTGCGCATCGAGCAGGCAATCAAGTACCTTGAAAAGAACTCCAATACCCAGCCCGAATTGAGCGATGTCGCAAGCGCGGTTGGATTGAGCGAATATCACTTCCAACGGATTTTCAGCCGCTGGGCGGGCATCAGCCCCAAGCGCTTTCTGCAGTTCATCACCAAAGAAGGTGCAAAAGAATTGCTGGCAAAGTCTGAAAACCTGCTGGACACCACCTACGAAGTTGGCCTTTCCAGCCTGGGACGACTGCACGATCTATTTGTGACCACCGAAGCCGTCACGCCAGGGCAGTATAAATCCGGCGGCGAGGGGCTGACCATCCGCTATGGACTGCATGACACTCCTTTTGGCAAGGCGCTGATCGGTGCCACCGGGCGCGGTATCTGCCATCTGGGATTTGTATCCAACAGCGAAGGTGATACTATCGACGCATTGGTCTCTGGCTGGCCGCAGGCTAAAATGATCGAAGACCATACTGCAACAGCGCCACTGGTCGGGCCGATCTTCGACTTGAGCCAGCGCAGCAGACCGCCTTTGCACCTGCACCTGCGTGGCACGAATTTCCAACTCAAAGTGTGGGAAGCGCTCTTACAGATCCCGCTTGGGGCCGTGACCAGTTATCAAGGTCTCGCCGAACAGGCTGGTCGTCCGGGTGCGAGCCGGGCTGTAGGGACGGCGCTCGGGCGCAATCCCATCGCGG
>JBAVJG010000091.1:0-3837 GCA_049687655.1 Anaerolineales bacterium
CAGGTTTACGATGAAGTCAGCCTACAGGCGGTGGATGCCGGCTACTCCCTGCCGGATGAATTTCTCTTGCGTCTGATCGGTGAACTGTCCGGGATGGGGCCGCTCTTGGAGTTGATTGCCCGTTCCGACATCGAGGATATCGCCATCAACCTGGGGCATATCTATGTCTACACCACGCAGACCGGCTGGGAACATGCCGGGGCTGCCCCGGACGGGATTGGCGACGCTTTGCGGGTCATGATCGACCGCGCCGGGCAGCGCGCGCCTACACCTGATTATCCGATCGCGGATGCTATGCTGCAGGTTATGGTGCCATTAGGTGATGGCTCGGTGCGACGCAAGGGGGTGCGCATCAACTACATTATGGCCCCGGCCTCCCCGTATGGGGACACCATCACCCTGCGTATTTCCAACTATCGTACCGTGGATGATCTCACCCAGGGCAGCCTGGCGGCTCTCTGCCAGAACCGTCTGCCACCCATCAGCAGGCCGACCTTCGAAGCGCGCGACTTTCCGCGCGGGAATGGTATTTTGACTCCCGAAGCGGCCAATTATTTATTGGCTGTGATGGTGCATGGCGGCACGCTGGTCATCGCCGGTACGACCGGCTCGGGCAAGACCTTTGTCGGGCAGCGCATCCTGCAGGAGATGCTGGACTACTATCCACGTGGGGCCATCCGGTTGTTCATCGTGGAAGACAGTAACGAGATCATCCTGAACGGCTGGAACGGGGATGGCAAGGCTGACACGGGCAACATTGTCTATACCGTTACCCGCCCCGAAGTTCGCGGAGGTCCACCGCCGGTTTTGATGTATGACCTGATCCGGGCCGCCCTGCGATCACGCCCGCACGGGGTCGTGATCGGCGAAGCGCGTGGGGCCGAAGCCTGGGAGTTGATCCGCGCCGCCGCCACCGGGCACGGGCATTCGGCCTTCACCATCCATGCCACCAGTGCCGAACATGTCTGGCCGCGCTTCCTGCAGGTGGTGCAGGCTCACCCGGATGCGGCCCGCATGTCCGAAGTGCAGATCGCACAATCTTTTGCCGAGGCTGTCACTGCCGCGGTCTACATCGAGCGCAACCCGCAGCACGGCCAGATCGTGCGCGAGATCGTGGAAGTCTCCCCGATCGTGGAGCGCACTGCGGGCCGGCCTTCGTTTTCCCCACTATTTCGGTATGACGCAGGCCGTGGCCTGCTTCCAACTGGCAACCGTCCTATGCGCACGGGCTTTCGCTCCTCGGATCTGAATCTTCCGGAAACAATGTTTAAATTATCATGAGGTGAAACAAAAAAATGAATACTCCAATGGTGATTAACAATCCACCGAATATCTTCAATGCTGAAGCTGTATATCGTGACTTGGAGGACAATAGAGATTTATGGGAACATGCAGCCTATATTTATCAGACAGTAGGCATTTATGACCAAGCGGATTGTGAGGTCAAAAATATCAATTATTACTTGGTTGTGGTACATGGGATGGAGGCTCAATTGATCAACCTGGTATCCCGCTGGAAACCAGGCAAAGTGGAGTGGGCAAGCATGGAAGAAAGCAAGCGTTTTGATGTACTAAAGACAAAACATTCGCTTCAAAAGCCCAAGATTTTGAAAGTCACATGGGTGGTGTAATCCATGAACAAAACCCAGGTGGGTACAACCCATGCTTTTGTGCTAAGTAAGGGAATGTGTCAGGTCGGCACCCTCACTGCTTTGGTAGGGGGAGATGACACCAAGCGCCTGTTTGCCGAGCTGTACGCCGACCCAGACCGCCCCGAAGTACGGCCGCAGGAGGCCTACCAGGCCATGCTGTCTTCAATGCAACCAGGCTGGAGTCTGCGACTGTTACAGTTGTTCTGGCCGGATCCAGTGCCGAGACTGACTTTCCAGGAGCAAATAGAGAAATGGGGTGCGCCGTCTGATGAAGGCCTGGGCATCCTTTCTCAGGGTTTATCAATGTCCATTCAGGAGCAACCCTTGCCTTACATCCGCCGCACCATCATTGAATTCGTTTTTCCGGGCGATGAAGGGGTTGCCTGGTGGGATGGGTTGGGCGGACTTTGCCAGGGATTTGGTCTGCGCTTCTCCCCGTTGCGTGGCGAGGAGATTCTGGTTCTCTCTCATGAGATATTGAATCTACACTTTGAATAGGGAAGCGTGTCTGCCTTTTTGTTTAGCAAACTGGGTTATTGTTTATTAGAAGGCTGGCTCTTTACATTCACACTTGTTTTGTATATAATATGAGTGTGAATGTAAAAAGCAATATGCCCTATTTGGAAAGACTTCGAAAGATACTGGAAGAACAGCACGGAATGCTCCTGACCTCCGATCTGGCCCGGTTTGGGATTCCGAGAACTTACCTTTCGATCATGGAAAGGAATGGGGAGATTGAACGGGTATCAACAGGCGTGTACAAGAAGGCCGATTCCGTTGAAGACGAATTGTTCAGCCTGCAGGCCAGGTACAGCGTCTCTGTTTATTCGCATGAAACCGCCCTGTACCTCCACGACTTAACGGACAGGACGCCGTTGACTTACTCAGTAACTGTCCCAACCGGATATCACGCAAAGACTCTCAATGCGAGTGGGTGTAAAGTGTATTATGTAAAGCGCAAATTGATTGAATTAGGGGTTGTTTACCTTGAATCCCCACACGGGAATGAAATTAGGGTTACCGGGCTTGAAAGGACGATAGTGGATATATTCCGTAACAGAAATAATATGGATATTCAGTTGTTTAATGATGCCTTGAAACGCTATGTTAAGAGAAAAGAACGGAATCTTGATTTGTTGTATACCTATGCCCGAAAATTCAGGGTTCAGCAAATCGTCAGACAATATCTTGAGGTGCTGCTGTGAGCAATGCAACGCAACTGAAGGCCAGAATGAAAATTCTGGCCGCCCAATATCATATCCCTGCTCAGGCTGTGCTACAAAATTACATGCTAGAGCGCCTGTTGGAAAGAATCTCGATTTCGAAGTACAGGGATAACGTAATTCTCAAAGGGGGGATGCTCATCGCTTCATTGGTTGGCATCAGCAGCAGGACCACAATGGATATGGATACGACTCTGAAAAGCCACCCTCTTTCTGAAGAAGGGATTGAACGGTCTTTTTCTGAAATCTGTACCATCCCTTTGGATGATGGGGTTACCTTTCAGCTGGATCATGTCGAGCCAATCCGCAGTGATGACGAGTACGGCGGTTATCGTGTAAAGTTATTGGCAGTGTATGAATCAATCCGGACGCCTTTGAAGGTTGATGTCACCACCGGTGATGTTTTGACGCCAGGGGCCATCCGGTATGCGTTCCCCTCGAGTTTTGAAGACAAGCTGATTGAAGTATGGGCTTACAATATCGAAACAATTCTTGCTGAGAAAGTGGAAACGATTCTTCGCAGAAACGTGCTCAACACCCGCCCCAGAGATTTTTATGATGTCTTCATCATCGTGAAAACGCAGGGACATGTGTTCGATCAATCCCTTTTTGTGAAAGCGCTAGAGGCCACATCAAATAAACGCATGTCCTTGGACGCTTTGGTGGACAGAAAACGTATTCTCGGAACGATCCGGTCCGATGTAACCATGCAACAACGCTGGGGGCGATATTGTGCTGAAAACTATTATGCTCAGGGCATAGTATTTGACGAGGTTCTTGACATATTAGCCACGATTGTAAATTGAATTACAGAGTGCTGCGTAAATATCTATACAGAAATCCTGGTTTTGAAGGCCATTTATTTGATCCAAGTTTAGATATTTATGCAAGAGCAGTAGGTAGGGGGGATTTATACGCCTAAGCGCCACTCCAATGCAGTAAAACGCAGAGCCACTTTATTA
>JBAVJG010000092.1:0-15649 GCA_049687655.1 Anaerolineales bacterium
GCACTAATGTTTGAAATGAACAAAAATGCGGCCGAAGTTTTTGTCGTCTTTTTCCACCCGGTGATAGAGAGCTTTGATATGTTTCTGATTAAGAAAACGCAAAACCTTTTTCTTCAACTGCCCGCTGCCTTTGCCGGGGATGATCTCAACCAGCTTGATGTGCTTGTCGACAGCTTCCTGAATGATGCGGTTCAATTCCGTTTCGATCTTATCGCCCCGATTGTAAATTTCGTGTAAATCTAATTTTAATTTTGCCATTCACCGTTCCTGCTATGCTTGGAGCCGTTTATACATCACATACGCATCTATATATCCAAGCCGATGATGGTGAAATGCTTCTGGCACCGTTCCGATAACTTCAAACCCGAGTTTTTTCCAAAGCCGGACAGCACCTTCATTTGAAGAAACAACCAGATTGTACTGCATGGCTCGAAATCCGCGTGAGATTGCTTCGCGTTGTGAGTGTGCGCACATTGCGGAAGCGACACCTTTGCCTCGCGACTCTTCCGCAACGATATAACCACAATTACAGATGTGACTCCCTAATCCTGGTTGGTTCTTTTTGATGTAATAAGTACCGATGATAGTGTTTTTTTCATCCACTGCAACAAAGGTCGCGGCTGGCGTTTCTATCCAAAGCTTGTAGGTTTCTTCTTCAGTGATGTCCGGTGAGAAAGCATAGGTTTCTCCAGTCCGAAATACAGGCTCGATGATTCGCCAAGTATCAGCCCAATCGCTCTGTTCAAAAAGTCGGATATTGATCATAATTTACTTCGTTGAGAATTACACACCCAATGTATCTAATGTGCATCAATCGCTTCTTGATAAAGCGCGATCATTTTTGCAACCTGTTTTTCCCACGTGTAGGTCTCATACGCATATTGATTGGCATAGATACCCTTGCTCTGCTTGGTACCATTTTCTATTTCACTGATAATTGCATGTGCCAGAGCCTCTGGATCATCAACAGGAACCAGAGCGCCAACCTCCTGGTTGATGAAATCCGGTAGACCTCCTGCATTTGTAGCGACGACCGGAGTGCCACATGCTAGCGCTTCAACTGCTACCAGACCAAAAGGCTCGACGCGAGAAGGTACGACAGAAACATCGGCTACATTATAAATACGAGCCAGAATATCTTGTGATTGATGCCCAAGAAAGTGAACGCCCTGCAAACCAAGCTGCTCCTTCAAGGCGTGCATATCATTCCATAGCACGCCGTTCCCGACCAAAACGGTTTGGACTCCGGCAAGCTCTTTCTCATAAATGGCGGCCGCTTTGAGCAGTACATCAATTCCTTTAAAGTCGGTGAATTTACCAACAAAACTGATTAGTGGCTTATCTTTGTCAGTCAATCCAAATTCATCGAGAAGCTCCGTTTTTGAGACCTCGGGTAGCAGCTTGAAATAATTCGAGCCAAAACCGTTCCCAATCAAGGGAACTCTCTCGAGCGGCATCTGGTAAGTTTGCATTGCATCGGATTGTACCTTCTTGGAAATGGCGATAATTGCGTGTGAATTATGCGCAGCCGTCATCGCGTAATTACGGTAACGTGGTCCTTTCTTGAAGCCCATCAGATCCGTACCGTGACAACTGATCACGTAAGGTAAGCCTGTCTCGTAAGCAACATACGGCGTTATCCACACATGATGGGCATGAATAATATCGGGTTTGAACGTTGAACAAACCTCATTAATGTGTTTTCGCCAGGCATTTAAATACGCAAGAATCTCGGCATCAGTTAGTTCATAAAATGTCTTATCGCTACGGGGATGGGTTGTAAAACAAGGGAAGTTAAAGTCCAATTCCGCATTGTCATTATTTCCATTGCTGAACAGTATAGTTCTCGTTTGGAATAGCTCGTCATCTGGGGGTTGATGGTCTGGGGCGATAACAATGACCTCATGTCCAGCTTTTACCAATTCAGTAGCAACATTAAGGGTATAGATACCGCTACCTGAACCTTGCAAAGGAAAATGATTTGGCATCAATATTTTCATTTTTATTCCAAAAAATCCGCTACTGCACTTGCCATCAGCGCGGCGGCGCGGGGCAGTGCGGCCTCGTCGAAATCGAATTTGGGATGGTGGTGGCCGTAGTTCAAGTTCTTCTCATCGTTTGCTGAACCCACAAAGAAATAGCATCCCGGCACTTTTTCGAGCATAAAGGCCATGTCTTCAGCCCCCATGGTCAGGTGGCCGGATGTATCCAGCTCGGCCTCCGGCAGTGTGCGGCGGGCGCTCTCCTGTACGCGCTGGGCGATCTCGTCGGTATTGATCATGGCCGGGGTCAGGCGTTTGACCTTTACCTCGGCGCTGCATCCCATTGCGCCGGCCACGCCGTGCACGATCTCCTCGAAGCGCCTCAGCACGGTCTCGCGCACGTCCAGCTCGAAGGTACGGATGGTGCCCTCCATCTTGGCTACCGGCGGGATAACGTTGAAGGCTTCCCCGGCGTGGATCATGGTCACACTGACCACCGCGGCCTGCAACGGGGCGACATTGCGGGAGGTGATGCTCTGCAAAGCAGTGACGATTTGACTGGCGGCCAGCACCGGGTCGATGGTCTGATGCGGGATCGCGCCATGTCCACCCTTACCTGTTACCGTTATCTTGAACTCCTCCGCGCCTGCCATAACCGGTCCGCCCGCTACATGCACCCAGCCGAGCGGTTGCTCGTTCCAAAGGTGGAGCGCCAACGCCAGATCAGGTTTGGGATTGTCAAGCACGCCTTCGCGGATCATCATCTCGTTGCCGCCAATCTCCTCACCGCAGGTGCCTTCTTCTGCGGGTTGGAACATAAACTTAACTGTGCCCGCCAACTGGTCACGATGAGCATGCAGGATCTTCGCCACGGTCAGGCCAATGGCAGTGTGACCATCATGCCCACAGGCGTGCATTTTGCCGAGATTTGTCGAAGTGTAGGCAGCGCCTGTTTCCTCGGTAACAGGCAGGGCGTCCATATCGAAGCGGACTAGGACAACTGGTCCCCCGGCCCGACCGGTGGAGCCAGGGCGAGCAGGCTTTCCGCCTTCAAGCATTCCCACCACACCTGTCTTGGCGACTCCGGTCGTTACTTCCATATCTAATGCATTCAATTCTTTTGCGACAATGCCTGCCGTGCGGACTTCGGCGAATCCCAACTCAGGATGCATGTGGAAATCGCGCCGCAAGGATTGGGTGTAATCGAAAAGTTCTTCTGCTTCGGAGAGAAAATTAGACATGGGGTACTCCTTCAGTTGCCATGTGCAGGGAAAAGTCTGGTGATTTTGTGTTTGTAGATTTTATCCCAGCTTTGCTGACTGGTCAGGTCATCATCAGAAAGCATAAAACGGTGAGGTAGATCGCCGGTAAAGGCGAAACCTTCATCGAGGATCAGTGTCACGCTATCATCGCTGTGGCCGGGGGTGGGGAGGATTTCGCCACCCAGGCCGAGGGCGGCAAGATACTCATGGCTTTCCGCGAAATTGAGAACGATATTGTTTTCTGGCGTTATGTGGAGGTAAGGGAGTCCTTTCGATTTGTACAACTCGTCCATCGAATCCGTGAATTGCACCTGGCTCTTCAGGAGAATCAGGCACGAGCCTATGTTCTTCAGTTCTTGTGTCAGGCCGGAATGGTCGGGATGGAAGTGCGTGACCAGTAAATATTTGACTTTATCTGGCGAGACGTCCTTACGCTTCAAGACCGACAGGAATTTGGGAAGGGTGCCTGGCCTGCCGTTGTCGATCAGCAGCATCCCGTCATTGATTTCCAGTAAATAGTAGTTGGTTGAATCGTAGCCGACGTTGAGGATATTCATCGTTATTTTTGATAGCGTTGAGAAACATTTGTCGAATCGCAAAGAACGCAAAGATCGCTAAGTTTTGTTTCTTACTTTGCGCCCTTCGCGAACTTCGCGGTTTGGCTTGGCCAAGTGCGCTTACCAGGTTGTTCTACTTATATTTAATAACGCGGAATTTCTCTTCGAAGTGTGGCTCTTCGTCCGTGCTGTCTTCGCTGTGGCGTTTGCGCATACGCTCTTCGAATTTGACAGGGTCGCCGATCTGGCTTTTGTGTTCCTTGAGCGCCTCGAGCTTGGTTTTCCATGTATCGGTAATGTCAATTGTGACATTGGGCTGATTCGTCAGCGATACCCAGACTTCTTTTGGCATGTGCGGTTGAAGGCCCTCCGACAGCAATTCGGGAAAAAACAAGTCGTTGCCCGCCGCAGGAAAAACCGCATCTAGGACGACCTGCCCGGCGGCGCGGTGGTCGGGATGGTTGAGTCCGTAAACCGCGAACAGGTTCTGTGGGTCGCAGGTGACCAGTATATCGGGCTTTATCTGACGGATGATGCGTACCACCTCCCGGCGTAGATCGATGTCCGGGACCAGCGTGCCATCTTCACGGTCCAGGAAATGTACCGCTTCCACTCCTAAAACGGAAGCGGCAGCCTGCTCTTCCTGATGTCGCAAGTCGCAGAGTTCGTCCCCCGGAATGTCTGTGTTATGGTCGTTGCGGCCTTTGTCACCACAGGTCAGCAGGTAGTACTGGATATGATGTCCGTCATGTGCCCAGCTGGCCAGTGTCCCGCCGCAAAAAAACTCCGGGTCATCCGGATGTGCCAGGACGACCAGGATATTTTGGGTTTCTTGCCATTTCCTGGGGGTTTCTTCAGGAGCCATTTTTCTTGCTCTTCCCGCAGGTGCAGCCGCCGCCTTCGTGACGGTCGCACGGCGCTTCGGATTTGCGGCGCAGGGCTTCGAGTTCGTCCCAGGGTTCGATGTCGTCGCGGTGGAAGGTCTGGCGATTAGGCCGCCCGCCATCCCCATCGAATTTGACCGTGACCATACCGGACAGCGGCGCAAAATCTATGACTATGCCTTCGCCATTGGGTGTGACCACGCGCTTCTTGCGTTTTGGGAGTTGTTTGCGGGCTTTGACGTACTGTTCGTACTCGTAGAGCAGGCAGCAGCGCAGACGTCCGCACATGCCAGTGATCTCGGAGGGAGTCAGGGAAATGCCCTGTTCTTTGGCCATCTTGATGGAGATAGGGCTGAAATCGGTCAGGAATTTGGAACAGCAGCGGGTTTCCAGTCCACAGGCGCCCATGCCGCCGATGATCTTGGCTACATCGCGCGGGCCGATCTGGCGCATCTCCACCTGGGATTTGGGGAATTTGCGGTTCATGTCCTTTTTCAAAGACTTGAGATCGACCCGTTCTTCGCTCTCGGTGCTGAACAGGAAAGTCAGGCGCGAGCCGTCATAATTGTATTCGGCAGCGACGATCTTGACGCCGTTCAACTTGAGCTCGGAGGCGCGGGCACGACATTCGATCATGGCTTCGGTTTGTTTAGCCTGCCAGGTCTCACGCAGGAGCAGATCGCGGGGAGTAGCACGGCGTTCCACCGGCTTCCAACCGCCATCCGGTTTGGAGGGCGGTTCTTCCATGACTTGCATCACTTCGCCCAGATGCTTGCCGCGTGACGTATTAACGATGACATGATCTCCAACGGTTACGTCTTCCAGCTCACTACTGTCGAAGTGATAGAGTTTCCCAATAGGGTTAAAGCGGATTCCAACAATAAAAGGTTGCATAGATGAATTATACCGTATACGGCTTGAATAATAAGATGGCTGTCATCTGCCGTATAATTACAGCATGCCATTCACACCGCAAGTTTTCGTCAGCAGCGGAATAATGAATGAAATTTTCAACCCACCCTTCTGTCTCAGAAGCACCTTTGCCCAGACCCTACTGGCCGGCAGCGGGATTCGGAAGTGGGGGGCTAATCCCATGCTGGATACCGCCGAGGAAGTGATCCTTAATACGGTAGAGGATATTCGTCTTCAAGGGTTTTATTCCAGGCAATCGAATGGGCAAACTGCGGGAGTGGTCATGTTTCTGCATGGTTGGGAGGGCAGCGTCAATTCTGCTTATATCCTGAGTACGGGGAAATTCCTGTATAACCATGGGTATGCCGTTTTCAGGTTGAATTTCAGGGATCATGGTGATAGTCATCATCTCAATCCTGGGCTGTTCTATGCTGTCTTATTGGATGAAGTGTTCAATGCGGTTCAACAGGTTTCAAAATATGAGAGGAAATTGCCCTTTTACCTGGTCGGTTTTTCGATGGGAGGTAATTTTGCACTGCGGATCGCCCGGAAATGTGCTGACAGCCCGATTGAAAATCTGTCCCAGGTGGTCAGCCTTAGCCCGGTACTCGATCCGGAAAAATCAACTTATGCGATCGATGATGTTTATCTCCTGCGACGATATTTTCTCAAGAAGTGGCAGCGCTCGTTGCAGAAAAAGCAGGCCTGCTTTCCCAACCTGTATGATTCCAGTGAAGCTTTGTCGCTTGGCACTATCGCCGCAATGACGGACATGATGCTTGAGCGTTACAGCGACTATGAAAATGCTTCCGTTTATTTTAGCAAATACGCCGTCCTGAATGATGCGCTAATTAATGTTCCAATCCCTACCACGATTGTCACCGCAAAAGATGACCCGATCATCCCAGTCGAGGATTTTTATGATCTCGAACTAAATTCCCGAACTGATCTTATCATTCATCGTTACGGGGGGCATAATGGCTTCCTTGAATCATTGTCAGGCAGGCCATGGTATGAAAAGAAAATGATCGAGATTTTTAATACTGAATGAGCAAGCGACCGTCACCTTTTAGAGGTATCAAGGAGTAAATCATGACTAGCATAGTCAAGACGAACCAAATATACGTCCATGCAGCATTGGAGTCCACCTTTGAGTACATTTCCGACCTGAGCCGCCACCCCGAATGGAACGGAGGGCTCAAGATGGAAGCAGTTGAACAGGGCCCGATTGCGGTCGGTAAGGAATATAGTTCTCACGGCGTGGTTGCTGTGCAAAAAGACCGTCCGAATACTGTTCAGGTTTCGCATTACGAGCCACCGCATAAATTCGGGTTTATTTCTGAAGACCCGGATTTTGGGAAAGTGTCGCACGTATTCACTTTTAGCGCACAAAATGGAGACGTACTCATCACGCGTACAATGAGCGTGGACATGAATCCCGTTATGGCGTTTCTCTTCAACACCTTTATTTACCCGCTGATCGGTGGGCCTTCGATGAACAAGTCGATGGCGGCGCTCAAAATGAAATTTGAGGAGAAGAAATTAAAAAAGACCTGACAGGTTAGATGCCTGTCAGGTCTTTCTGCTTTCTATTCTTTAGGACTTACGCACATTGCGTAAGTCCTGTTCTTTAATCTGTGTGCTCTTCACTCCACAATATTAATCGGTAATTCGTTTTCCTGACTCAACGCGGCTACACTGACTTTGGCGGCCACGTTCTGGGCGATGTCAGACAGCGCTTTTGCAGCGGGGGAGTCGGGGTGGCTGACAGTGATGGGTTTGCCGCTGTCACCACCTACGCGGATTTCTGCTTCCATCGGTACTTTGCCCAGGAAGGGCACCTGCATCGAATCGGCCAGTTGCTCGCCGCCACCGGAACCGAAGATGTCCATGCGGGTGCCATCCGGCAGATCGAGATAGGACATATTCTCGATAACGCCTAAAATCGGCACTTCCAATTGACGGAACATGTTCAGGCCGCGACTGGCATCTTCAATGGAAACAAGCTGCGGCAGGGTTACGATGATCGCACCGCTCAGGGGCAGGGCTTGCGCCAGGGATAAGGATGCATCGCCTGTGCCCGGGGGCAGGTCCACGATTAGGTAGTCCAGCTCGCCCCACTCCACATCTCCTAAGAACTGGCGGATGGCTGAGTTGAGCATTGGTCCGCGCCAGATGAGTGGCTGTCCCGGTTTGACCAACAGCCCCATCGAGATCATCTTGATGTCATAGGCTATCGCCGGGATAAGCTTGTTTTCCATCGGTGGCGGGAGTTTCTCCACGCCCAGCATGGTGGGGATGTTGGGACCGTAGATGTCAGCGTCCATTAACCCCACACGCGCACCGCTCTTGGCCAGCGCGATTGCGATGTTGACCGCGACGGTGCTTTTGCCGACACCGCCTTTGCCGGAACCGACCGCGATCGCATTGCGGATGGGCATCTTGACCAGCCCGCGCATACGGCCATCGTTGGGGACGTCTGAATCCGTTTTGATCTCGACCTTCTCAACGCCTCCCACGGACAGCACGGCCTGCTCCGCTTCCTTTTTGATCTGCCCGACGAGAGGGCAGGCTGGCGTGGTCAGCATGATGGTGAAGGAAATGTTTCCGTCCTCGATATTCAGTTCACGGATCATGTTCAGGCTAACCAGGTCGTCGTGCAGCTCAGGTTCTTGTACTTTGCTTAATGCGGCCAGGATCTGTTCTTTTGTAGGTTTATTTGTCATAGCTTTATTTTACCAATCAAATCTTGAGATGAATAAATAAAGGGCGTATCAAGTTTGGGATCGATACGCCCCTGCTTTATATTTCGTTCGTTTCATTCCTTCTTGGCTGCAGCAGCAGCCCTGGCCGCTTTGGCCTCTTCTTTTTGCCGCCGGGCTTCATCCTCACGGGCAGCGTTTTCAGGACGAATGCTGGCGTAGTATTCAGCGGATTTGAGCAAGTCCTCCATGTTGAATACATTACGGTCGTAGGATGCGATCTCGTAATCGTGGTCCATCTTTATGGCATCGAACGGGCAGTATTCTGCGCAGAATCCGCAGTTCATACAGATATCGGCATCGATATAGAACTCTGCCGGCACCGGGACGGGCTTGCCGGTCTTGGGGTCGTTCGTTCGCACGATCCAGATGCACTGCGGCGGACAGACCTTGGCACAAATCCCGCAGGATGTGCAACGCACTGCCTCTTCGCCCTCATCCGTCTCATCGTAAACCAGGAAGGGAACGTAGCGAAACTCTTCGGGAGTCGGCAGCTTCTCTTCGGGATACTGGATGGTGAAGATACCACGTGTGTCTGCGCTGGAGCGGCGGGCGATGCCTTCAGGGGTGTAATAACGGCTTTTCCCGCCGGTCAATCTGCGGAAGAACCAGGCAATATCTTCGATGTATGTGTTCCAATAGCGTTTCCAGGTGACGCTAAGTCCTTTTAGTATACCTTTTCCGTACATGTCTTCTGCTCCCTGTTCTACCGGTCGAGTTCGCCGAGCACGATGTCGATCGCGCCCAGGATAGCGACGAAATCTGCAATTTTATCGCCAACGCACATCTTTTCCAACGCGGTCAAATTGATGAAGGATGGCGAGCGGACGTGATAACGCCACGGGCTGGGTTTGCCGGTCGAAATGACATAGAAACCGAGTTCGCCCTTGGGCGCCTCGATGCGACCGTAAGCTTCACCAGCCGGAACGCGTACCTGATAAAGGGGTTTACCAGGCATTATCGGGCCTTCGGGAATGCCCTGGATGGCCTGTTCAAGGATGCGCAGGCTCTGGCGCATTTCCTCGATACGGACCGCGTAGCGAGCGTACATGTCGCCCTCAGGCAGGCTAACCACATCGAAATCGAAGCGGTCATAGATACCGTAGGGGTCCGCGCGGCGGATGTCGTAAGGCACACCCGATGCGCGCAGGACGGGACCGGTTGTTGAGGTAGCAAGGGCGTCTTCGGCGCTCAAATAGCCGACACCCACCAAGCGCGAAAGCAGCACTTCATTCTCACTCAGCAGGCGCTCGAATTCTTCGATCTTGCCGGGTAAACGGTTAAAGACCAGGCCTTTAATCTTCTCAAAAGCCTCAGCAGGCACATCGCGCACGACCCCGCCGAAGCGGTAGTAATTACACATCATGCGAGAGCCTGAAGCGGCTTCAAAAATGTCCAGGATCAGTTCGCGCTCTTCAAACGCATACAGGGCCGGGGTGAAGTACGTGCCCAGATCATTCAACATCATACCGATCCAGATCAGGTGGTTCTGGATACGGGTTAACTCGGCCATGATGACTCGGATGTACTCGGCGCGCTCGGTTACTTCAACCCCCATCAATTTTTCGACGGCCAGGGCGTAGCCCCAGTTATTGCTCATGGAGTTGAAGTAATCCAGGCGGTCAGTGTAGGGCATGTTTTGCAGGAAGGTGTTACGCTCCCCGATTTTTTCGTGGTTGCGGTGCAGGTAGCCCATGACCGGCTTGAGGCTGGTAACGGTTTCGCCATCCAGTACCACTACAGCGCGGAAAACACCGTGTGTAGACGGATGCTGTGGTCCCATGTTGACGATGATCTGGTCGGTTACCAGGCCATCTTCATCGACGCTGGAGGCGGCCTTCTTTAGAGAAGCATACAGGGCCTCTTCGGGATCTGTGGGCGTCCATTTTTCAGGGTCGAATTCTTCGGGGAATTTGAGGTTGTCGCTGTAGGGATTTTTCTCTTCAGCGCTAACATACTCCCCGTCAGGCCAGCGGCTCTTGAAGGGTTTGGTATCTTCTTCGTAAAAAGCTTCCTGCCAGTCCTTGCGCATAGGATGGCCTTCGAAGCCTTCCCAGGTCAGGATGCGGCGCAGGTCGGGATGGCCGGTGAACTTGATTCCGTACAAATCCCAGATCTCGCGTTCCTGGAAGTCAGCGCCCAGCCAGATGTCATAAACTGAGGGCACTTCCATGGGATCCACGCGCGGGATTTGCACCTTAAAGAAGATGCCGGGACCGCCGGTAGTCTTATAAGCCTGGTAGACCACTTCCATTTTCTCTTCAGTCAGGTAATCTACGCCAGTGACGGAGGAGAGCAGGTCGTAGCCCATCTCATCGCGCAGGAATGTAGCAACTTCGATCAGGCCTTCTTTTTCAACAATCCAACCGCTGTAGCCATCGCGCTCGTCAGGGACGACAACGTTCGGGAATCTGGCGGACAGGTCGAAGGCATCAGGCTGTGTAGTCTCAGTTTGAGGTGTTGGGATAGCCATGACGATCTCCTATGCCTCTTCTGCTTCTGCTTCTGCCTGTGGCTGCGCGGCGATCTTTCTGATCTCGGCTGTGCGGCGCAGGTCGATCAAATCCGGACCGAGCAGCGGTACGGGTACCTCGACCGAATCCTGGCCTTTGCGGTACCAACGTACTTGTTTGATGGACTGCTTATCGATCTGTTTTTGCAGCATGATGCAGCCGTTGATGAGTGCCTGCGGGGTGGGCGGGCAGCCAGGAATGTAGACATCTACTGGCAGGAACTTGTCGATACCGGCCACCACGTTGTAGCCTTCCTTGAATGGCCCGCCACCGGAAGCGCAGGCGCCCATGGAAATAACATATTTCGGTTCAGGCATCTGGTTGTACAAACGCACGATCAGGGGCACCATTTTCTTGGTGACTGTGCCGGAGACGATCATCAGGTCGCTCTGACGCGGGGTGGGGCGCATGACTTCCATGCCGAAACGAGCCATGTCGTAACGGGAAGCCTGCGCGGCGATCATTTCGATGGCGCAGCAAGCCAGGCCGAACATCATCGGCCAAATGGATGAGCGCCTTCCCCAGTTGTATAACCGGTCGAGTGTGGTGATCTTGACCGCATTGTTCAGCTCGTCCGGAACGTCGTAACCGGGGGAGTTGAGTTCGTTATCACTCATGAAGGATCTCCTCGTACCAATCTTGGTATATCGCTGACAGGATATCGTCGTTGACCAGTGCTGGGTCATCATCGAAATCTTCCAAGGCCAGTGTCCACTCGTGGATATTGCCTAGGGTAACGCTTTCCATGTCGATGCCTGGGTGCGCTCTTTTGAGTTCTAGCGCGATGGCGTAGGTCGATTCCCAGGTCAGCGGTTCGGACATTTTTTACTTTCAGCTATCAGCATGCGCTTTTAGCCTCGGACTGTCATTATAGCGGTTTTTGAAGTACAATGTCAAACGAATTACGCAAAAATATGTTTGTAAAAATAGATTTGTGAGTATAATCATGGGGTTTGTGTGACAACATTGCCCCCCTCCCGTCCTTCCCAAATTTCTAGCCACTTTCGCGGCTGGAAATTGGGGGAGGAGATGAGTAGAACCATGCCAACTACCACCCGCCAAAAAATCCTGGATTACCTGAAACGCAACCGGACGGTTTCCTCCCGTGAGATCGCACGTGCTTTACAAATGACGCCTGCCAACGCGCGCTATCATCTTGGCATCCTTGCAACAGATGGTCGCGTGGAAGTTATCAATCAACGACAGATTGGCAGGGGACGGCCTGAGAAGGTATACCATCTGGCAGGCACGTTGCTGGGGGACAATCTGTCAGCGTTGTCGGATGCGCTTATGACGGAGGCAGGTGGAAAGGTCGAGATGGAGGCGCTGGGGAATCGAATTGCGGGGGAAAGTGATACGGCTGGTCGGCCCCTTATGCGCAGACTGGCATCCACGATTAAACGTCTGAATGAAATGCACTATCAATCACGCTGGGAGGCTGGCGCAGAAGGTCCGCGCGTCGTCCTGGGTCATTGCCCGTATGGGGGGGTGATCGAGAAGCATCCGGAATTATGCCAGATGGATGCAGCTTTACTGACGAGATTGCTGGGTGGTCATGTCAGCCAAACGGCCAAATTGGAAACTGGTGCAGGCGGACTGCCGTATTGTGTGTTTGTGTTCGCGCAACGATAACACCCTGCTTCATTCTTCTAATTTAACGCCGCCCGTCTGATTAAAACCGAAAAACGCCACGGTGACAGGGTGGTAATCGAAGCCCATGCTTTCGATACGCAGCGCGTGGGAACCGGGCTCGAAATCCTTAACCTCGATATATTCGCCATTGCGCCCTTGATACGACCAGATCTCAGAAGTATCCCCGCGCCAGACTTCCTGCCCGTCGAAGAATACCTGTGCCCAGCCCATAGTGTAATCGCCGTAGACTTGCACACCCATTGCAGTGATTGAATTTAAGAGTCAGGGTTGGATTTCTTTGGGTTTCCAAAGATTTTTTAGTTTGGCGCTTGTTTGATCTGTTAAATCGTGCCAGAGGGAAATATCAAACTCGATTTCTGCAATTGCCGCTGTGGGCATGTGTTCCTGCTCATCGCAGATAACCTCCAGGAATTCATCCATACCCGGATTGTGGCCGACCAGCATAGCGACTTCAATTTCATCTGGCAAAGGTTGAAGTTGTTCGAGCAGGGCATCCACATCAGCGTGGTAGAGTTCCTGGGAGAAATCGACCTCGTTTTCGAGGCTCAGTGTTTCGAGCAAACCCTCTACGGTTTTTCTGGCTCGTACTGCTGTTGAACAGATGACCTTATCCGGTATAAGACCTTGCTCATTAAGAAATGACCCCATTAGACGGCAAGCATGTTCGCCTCGCTTGTTCAAGGGGCGGTCGTGGTCGTTGAGCGAAGAATTTCCCCAACTGGATTTGGCATGCCGCATGAGCAGTAGTGATTTCATTCGAAACTCCTCTAAATCAGGAATTACGCAATTGAACAGAAGAAAACCGAAAATAAGGGTGGCGTGCATCACACGCCACCCTTATTTTCGGTACCCTTTTGCGAACTGCGTAAAATCCATGAATAAAAGTTACTTGCAGGGTTCCAGGATCAGGTTGCGCGAATAGACCTGGGTGCGCCCGATGATTTTCCCTTCCGCGTTTTCGGCTACAAACTGATAATGCACGTAGGCTCTGAGGAAATTCCTGCGTTCGGGAATTTCGTTAGCCCGTAAAGTATAGAGGAAGTAACCACCACCATCATTGTCAGTGACCGAGCCGGTCCATGGACTGGTATCGCCCGGTTTTTTGCCTGACTCCAATCGGAAGAAGATATACACTCTGCCGACATCCTCCGGGTGCTCCACTTTAATGGTCATCCTGGTGGTACTCTGATTACAGGTGCCGTAATAAATCAGTCCTTGTGACAGCTCAACCGATTCGAAACCACCGGTCGGCGTGATTGGGGTTGGGGTGAAAACCGCCTGAGTTGGACCGACATTTGGGACCAGAACCACCTGAGTGTTGAATTCGCTGATGATCAAGGTGGCGGTAGCGCGCGGCGTCGGTGTGTTTGTGCGAGTCGGTGTCAGGGTGATGGTGGGTGTATTGGTGGCGGTCGGGGTGAGCGTGGGCGTCGGTGTATCCGGGATTGCAGGCACCGGGATAAGATCCAAAACCGAACAGGCCTGGGTCATAAGCGCTGTGATCAAGATTAGAAGTGTTTTACGCATAGAATCCTCGCACGCAAGAGCTACACATATTATATACCGTGCTCACCTTGCTCACTATTACGATACTTGTTAAACTGAAAATATGCTATCGTCCTTTGGTTTACTATCTGGAGCATTCCATGCCATTCATTGACCTCCCCAACCTGAAGCTCTATTACGAAATGACAGGCGCTGGCTTACCGCTTATGTTGATCCATGGACTGGGTTCCAGCCACCGGGATTGGGAGAAACAGGTTCCAATGTTCGCGACAAGGTACCAGGTCATTACGCTTGATTTGCGTGGGCACGGTCGCTCCGAAAAACCGCCCGGCCCGTACAGCATCAAGATGTTTGCGGAAGATACGAACAGGTTTATCCGAGAATTGAATATTTCACCGTTGCATGTAGTTGGAATTTCGATGGGTGGCATGCTGGCCTTTGAATTGGCCGTTCATTTCCCAGAGCTCCTACGCAGCCTGACGGTAGTCAACAGCTATCCCGAAATGCGGGTAGAGACCCTGTGGGAGTACCTGCAAGCGTGGCGGCGGCTTCTGTTTCTGGAATTGCTAGGCATGCGTGGAACGGGGATATTGCTAGGCAGGCACCTTTTCCCAAAACCGGAGCAGCGTGAAATAAGGGAGATGTTTGTCAATCGGTGGGCGGAAAACGATAAGCGTGCCTATCGTGAATCCTTGCGTGCAATATTCAATTGGGATGTTGAGCGGCATCTGGACAAAATCCGTTGCCCCGTTTTAGTCGTGGCTTCCGACCAGGACTATATGTCGTTGGATGAGAAGCGTGCTTATACTGCCAAATTGTCGGATGCAAAGTTAGTAGTCATCGAGGACGCGCGTCACGCTGTCACTGCCGAAAGGCCGGAACGGTTTAACACAATTTTGGAAGAGTTTCTGGCGGGTTTAGATCGGTGATCGGGAGAAGTAAAAAAGATAAGTTCCCGTTTACAAACACTTGTCGAGAAAATTTATCTTGATTTCTGCATCTAAACAACGTACAATATTTGCAATGAAAAAGTTATTAATTATCCGATTTATCTGAAAAGGAGTTTTGAATGGATGTAGTTGTTACACAAGAAAACGGTCGTGTCCCGGTAACCGTAATCCAGGTCGCTGGCAACACCGATTCTGCCAGCGCCGACGAGTTTGAGAAAAAAGTTTTGGAAGCGATTGATGCGGGTGCCCGGCACGTGGTTTTGGATTTGAGCAAAGTCCCTTATATGAGTAGCGCCGGATTGCGGGTGTTGCAAAATGTGTTCGATAAACTACGTTCGATATCTGCGGATGAGAGTGATAAAGAAATGTATCGTAAGATCAATGAAGGCTCTTTTACATCTCCTCATTTGAAGCTTCTCAATCCAACCAAGGAAGTGATAGAAGTGCTGAAAATGACTGGAATTGACATGCTGGTTTCCATTGAAACGGATTTGAAAACGGCAGTTGACTCCTTTTAATATTTACGAGAAGTGTAATTTCAAAAATAATGGATGAGCCCCAATTTTTATTGGGGCTCATGTTTTCTTCTTAGATCTCTTGCATAAGTGATTCAATCAGCTTTGCGCTAGGCGGCGAGAGAGTACTTATGCAAGGGGTCTATTCTACTG
>JBAVJG010000093.1:0-1706 GCA_049687655.1 Anaerolineales bacterium
TTGGCCCCGCCTACACCCAACGCGAAAGAAGCGGTGAACTGACCGCCGCCACCGTAGAAGGTATCGAAGCGCTGGATGCTTATTTCAGTCAGTACCTGCCGCAACTGGTTATCACTACACTGGTTCCCATCAGCATCCTGATCTTCGTCTTCCCCCTTGATTTGCTCTCCGGGATTATTCTGCTCGTCACAGCGCCACTGATCCCATTCTTCATGATCCTGATCGGCAAGGGCGCGGAAATCGTCACTAACCGCCAATATGAGACACTCAGCCGATTATCTGCACATTTCCTCGACAGCCTGCAAGGCTTAACAACACTCAAGATTTTCGGCCATTCTAAAGCTCACGCCAAAAGCATCGCCAGAGTCAGCGATCAGTTTCGTGACAGGACCATGGCCGTCCTGCGTATCACTTTCCTCTCTGCGCTTGTTCTGGAATTGCTGACCACCCTAAGCACGGCTGTCATCGCTGTGGAAATCGGTCTGCGCCTTTTATATGCCAGGATGGAATTTCGCGAAGCCTTCTTCTTACTTATCCTGGCACCAGAATTTTACCTGCCCCTGCGCATGTTGGGCGCGCGTTTTCATGCGGGTATGGCGGGGACGAGCGCTGCAAAGAGGATCTTTGAAATCCTGGAGACTAAAGAGCAGAGAGTAGAGAACAGGGAGAACACTCCTCTCCATTCTCCATTCTCTATCCATCTGGAGAAACTCTCTTATACCTACCCGGATGCATCCATCCCCGTCCTGCAAAACATTAACTTTGAAATCCAATCCAGCCAGCACATCGCCCTGGTCGGTCCCAGCGGCGCTGGGAAAAGTACATTGGTCAGTTTATTACTTGGTTTCATCCAACCATCATCAGGCAATATCTATACCAGAGATAAATCACGGTCCACAGTCAATGGTCCACCGTCTGTTGAAAACGTTGCCTGGGTTCCACAAAAGCCTTATCTATTCCACGATACGATCGGGGAGAATATTCTCCTTGGTAATCCCAACGCAACCCAAGAACAACTCATAAAAGCTGCAACCGCTGCGCACCTGCACGAGTTCATTAAATCACTGCCCAAGGGCTACGAGACGGTTATCGGCGAGGGCGGAGCCCGTCTCAGCGGCGGACAGGCCCAACGTCTTGCCCTGGCGCGTGCCTTCCTCAAGGATGCTCCCATCCTTGTTCTGGACGAACCCACCTCCAACCTCGACCCCGAAACCGAATCCCTGCTGGAAGCGTCCACCCGGCAACTCATGCAGGGCCGAACAGTCATCACCCTCGCCCATCGACTCAACACCGTCTTCCAGGCTGACCGAATCATCGTGCTTGAAAAAGGTCAGATCATGGAGCAGGGAACGCACAAGGAGTTGTTGGCAAAGGATGGCACATATGCAGGAATGGTAAAGGCATATGGAGAAATGCGTGAGAAGGAAAAAATAATAAGTACAGCCAGATCTAAAGACTTGGCAACACCTTCTCTCTTTCCACTTTCTACTTCTTACTCTAAAACACCGCCTACCGTCCACCAACCAGCGTCCATCCTTCCACGCCTGCTATCTTTCCTCACCGGCTCCTGGAACTGGGTCGCTCTCTCCGTATTACTCGGCATGCTCACCATCGGCGCCAATGTATCCCTGATGGGTACTTCCGCCTGGCTTATCTCGACTGCCGCGTTACATCCGTCGATTGCAGAGTTACAGGTTGCCATCGTC